>JAJDCV010000062.1 GCA_029260675.1 Phycisphaeraceae bacterium | reverse complement strand
CGCTCAAGGCCTTCTCCGAGTGCAAGAGCGACGGGATGATCCAGGTCTCCACCGGCGGGGGGGCGTTCGCGTCCGGGCTGGGCGTCATGGACATGGTCCTCGGTGCGATCAGTATTGCCGAGCACATCCACCGCGCCGCGGAGAAGTACAACGTCTACGTCGCGCTGCACACCGACCATTGCCAGCCGGACAAGGTCGACAGCTTCCTGATCCCGCTGATCGAGGAGTCGGAGCGTCGTGTCGCCGCCGGGCAGTTGCCGCTGTTTTCTAGCCACATGATGGACGGGTCCGGTTCGCCGTTGAAGGAGAACATGGACGTCGCCGTGCCCCTGCTCGAACGGATGAGCAAGATCGGCCAGATCCTCGAGGTCGAGGCCGGCGTAGTCGGCGGCGAGGAAGACGGTGCCGCGGGCAGTGAAGACACCCCCGAAGAAAAACTCTACACCACCCCCGAAGACATGGTCGAGGTGTACCGTCGGCTAGGCGAGGTGAAGGACGCCAAGTACATGTTCGCCGCGACCTTTGGCAATGTTCATGGGGCCTACAAGCCCGGTGCGGTCAAGCTCAAGCCTGAGATCCTCAAGCAGGGCCAGGACGCTCTCAAAGCCGCCTACGGCGAGGACGCCAAGTTCTGGCTGGTCTTCCACGGCGGGTCCGGCTCGGAGAAGGCTCAGATCGAGGAGACCCTCGGTTACGGCGTTATCAAGATGAACGTCGATACCGACACCCAGTACGCTTTCACACGCGGCGTGGTCGACCACATGATGAAGAACTACGACAGCGTCCTGAAGATCGACGGCGAGGTCGGCAACAAGAAGCTGTACGACCCCCGGGCCTGGATGAAGGCCGGCGAACAGTCGATGTGCGACCGGATCAAGGAGGCCTGCGAGGACCTTCACAGCGTCGGCAAGAGCCTGCTGGCTCAGGAACCCGTCGCTGTGTGATCCCACCGATTTCCAGGCCTTCTGGCCTGAAACACACCCAACCAACAGTCCCAGCCCCGGATCTTAGGTCCGGGGTTTTTTATTTCCCACACGGGGTTACGCCGATCTCATACTAGAGGTTTACACAATGAATAAAACGCTTCATTTGATCGCCCTGTTTCTCGTTGTGAGTTTGCTGGCCGGCTGCGGGGGCGACCGGGAGAACCCGCCGGTCACGACCGACGCCGATCGTGTGATGGAGTCATACCTGGCCAACGTCGAAAAGATCGGTACCCTGCTTGCCGATGTGGAAAGCGAAGCCGAAGCCAAGGCCGTCGCCGCGCAGGTCCTGTTGATCGTTCAGGACATGCGCGACCTGGTCCCCCGGATGAAAGCGATCTCAGAGAATGAGCAGGCCGAAACGATGAGCAAGTACCGCGTGAAGTCCCAGAAGATCAACGAGCAGTTCGCCAAGGACATCACCCACTTCGTCACGATCCCGGGCGCCAGCGAAGACCTGATTAAGCAGTTAGAGAGCTTGCCCCCGATGTTCGAGCCCGGTGAAGAAGCGCCGTGACCCCGCAGCCACCTTACCCGTCTGATTCATTCACCCCAAGCCGGGTCATGGCCCAAAGGGCCTTGGCCCGGTTCTTCCTCGCTCCCACATTCAATCCCCGCCGACCGCCTCTTGCAGCGCCGCGACAAACTGGTCGGTCATCGGCATCGCATCGGGATGCGAACTTGCTTCGTCGGAGGTCAGCCAGAGAATTTCCGAGACTTCGTGAGGGTCCGGCTTCACGTCACCGCCCAATAACCTAGCCAGGTAACCAAAGAGCGTCAGGTTCCGGTCGGTGAAGTCGTGCCGCCAGACCTGATCGACCAGTTCGATGCCCAGGCCGACTTCCTCTCGGATCTCACGGACAGCCGCATCAGCCTGTGTTTCACCGGGTTCAACCGCACCCCCGGGGAAACAAACCTTCAAAGGGGCAGCGACCTGCTCACCACGCCGGATCAACAGCCACCGGCCGTCGTCGCGTTGGCAGCCGACGATCACGCCGTGGACCCGGCCGTCTTCCTGTGTGGGTCTGTTCATCTGCTGATCAGTGTATGGCAATCCCCCGTGGCTGTGTGTAGTATTTCCTCTAGCAAGGTGTGACCGGTTTTAAAGAAGGAAGCAACTATGGCCATCGACCCGAAGATACAAGCCGCGATCAACAAGCAGATCAACCACGAGATGACCGCCGCGTATAACTACCTGGCGATGGTCGTCTACTTCGAGCAGATCAACCTCGCCGGTTTCGCCTTCTGGATGCGTAAGCAGCACGAGGAAGAGCTGGCCCACGCGGCGAAGCTGTTCCAATACCTGTCGGACCGCGGCGGCAAGGTCGAATTGGAAGCCATCCCCAAGCCCTCATCGGATTTCGGCTCGGTCGCCGACGTGTTCGAGGCCGCCCTGAAGATGGAGCAGGCGAACACCGCCTCGATCAACGCCGTCTACGCACTTGCCAAAGATGTCAACGACTACGCGACCCTCAGCCACCTCCAATGGTTTCTGGACGAGCAGGTCGAGGAGGAAAAGACGATGGAAGAAACCCTGGGCCTGGTCCGTTTCGCCGGTGACGACAAGAGTGCGCTGCTGACATTGAACAGCCAGATGGCGAATCGGCCGGAGGAGGAATCCGAGACGGCCTGAGTCCAATTCGTTCTGTTGGTTTGTCCAGACAATCATCCTTGACGCCCTGGGTGGCCTGACCGCAAAGTGACGACCTGCTTGATCTCTGGATCGATAGCGAGTCTGTCAAGCGTTATGGGTGTCTATGATTCCGGAGGCCTGTCCGGGCTGTGGCCTCGGCTTCAAGCCCTGTTCTTAAGATGCGATGCACCCCCAAGAAATTGCTTGGCCGGGCGGGTATTTCGTGAGGGCGTAGCTGGGATTCGTAGCGGCGGCCGTATCAGAGCATCTGGATTGTACTGCGAACCAAGACTACCTGGTGGCGGCCATCTATGATTAACTAGCTTTCTGGGCAACTGGAACGCCGGTACGCCGCCGGGCGGAGCGTCTGTGCCGGAGCCCACTAGTCGGGTGATACTTGCCGGCGCGTTGATCTACGTATTCGGTCGTTCACGATCTAACCATAGCTGCGAATCCATAGCCGCATAGTCTCAGACAGCTTCGCTGCGACTGTTTACTCACGACTCCGTACACTTCAGTAGCAGCGTGCGGAAGACAGGGCGGACTAACTTATGATCTCAAACTCGACCTGATCCACCGACACACATTATTCATGATATGTACGTGAATCTATTGCTGGTTCGGATGATCGGCTGTTAATCACGATAGCCTGACCAGGATATCGGGGAGGAGGCGAAACCTTACGACGTGGCCTGGGCTGCGGGCACCCGATCGATCGTGATCGATACGGTCGGCGTCATGTGGATCGATTGTGTTCCCTCAACGCTCCGTAGCGGGATAGGGCTTGTCGGCGGCTTGGTGTGACGCTTGATCTTCCTGAACATCAGCCGGAACGCCCACCCGAGCGTGCGGCGGATGTTCTGGGTATTGCCAAGCATCCCAAATATCTGCGCACTGACCGGCTTGTCGCCGACATTGGTCTTGCGGCACAGCGCGACGATCAGCCACCACGGATTGTAGAAGTACGAATAACTAGCAAGGATGTTGAGTTGCTTCATCCACGGATGCTTGTGATGGGAGGCGATCACGTAATTACCGTCGTGCATGTATGGATCGACACGCCTGCCACCGACGAGGTCGAAGACCTGCCCGGAGTTGAACGTCTCGCGGTATAGCTTGCTGCCCGGTGAGGGCACGATCATCAGGACCTGCAGGGTCACGGCCCCGGCCCGGCGCAGGAGCCTGACCTGATTGAGCAGGCCGTAGTCTCCCTTCCGGGTGTACAGGGGCTGGGCGTCGTGGTGCATCATCATCGGGTTCGGGCAGATGCCGGCGGCGCGGAGGCACCGGAACGCCTCCGTGGTCTTGTCGACGCTTTGGCCTTTCTTGATGAGCGTGGCGGTCAGGTCCTCGACCCCGAGCCAGAGCCCACGGCAGCCGGCTTCGCGCATCAACGGCAGATGTTCTTTCATTTTGAGCGTGTCGTGGATCGTTACTTCCGTGGCCCAGCGGACCCTTTTTCTGAGACGTGTCCCATCGACCTCTGTCCGGGCCAGTGTCTGGGCGATCTCAAGGGCGCGGCCGTGATCATTGAAGAAGTTATCGTCGGTGCCGAAGAAGTGTCGCAGGCCGAACGCGTCATTGAGCCGGCTCATCTCATCCGCGATCCGCTGTGGACTCTTGGTCCGGTACTGTCTCTGGTTGTATGCCGGGATCGGGCAGTAGGGGCAAGCGAACTTGCAGCCGAACGTCATGACAATCGAGCTGATCGGACTGTGCCTGCGGATGCGTTCTGCGGGCAGAGCACTTGGCGCGAGTGTCGTCCCCCAACCCGGCGGCTCAAGCAGGCTGTAGCCAAGGACCGGATGCGGCAACTCATCGAGGTCGCCCAGCAGTCGTTGCGTACCGGTGTCGACAAGTTTTTCGGCAACCCCGTCACGCTCTCCGAGTGAATAGACAAGGCCCGGTATCCCGTCCAAGATTCCTGTGTCGCGTGCCCGGGCGAATGCCGAACGCATCGACTCACCTTCGGCGCGGCTCGAAAGCACCGCTTCAAGCAGGCTTAGAAACACGAACTCCTCACCCGTCACCACGACGTCGGGGCCCGAAGGATCTTTCGGGTCAGCGCTAAATACTTTGAACGGTTCGTACACCGCGTGCGACCCGCCGACGATGATCAACGGCCGGTGGGCCGGATCTATCCGCCTCGCATCCCGGACAAGCGCCTTACACGCCGCCTCGTGCATGCCCATGCTCGAAACCATAAAGAGGTCGGGGATGCGCCCGTCCAGTTGCATCTGCGAGGGTCGGAAGCGGCGGTTCCACTGCTGGAGGACGAGGCGCGTCTTCGGGAAACCACTGTCCGCAAGGGCCGACCCGATGGCCCGGATCCCTGCGGGCGCCATCCGTGTGTCGGCGAAAATGAACGGCAACATGCGGGTCCGGTGATCGAACGCGCAGGCGACGACCGTGACCAGATCGTGCCGCTGCGCCATGCCTCTGAGGCGGTGGCGGAGTGCGGACATCGCACCGGGTGCAAGAAGCTGATCACCTCGATCGCGGCGGGGAAGTTCCATACACATTTCCTCTGTAAAAGGTCGTGGTAATCCAAGATGTCACGCTACCCCCAACGCAGGAATCGTATGCTGCGGGGCATTTTAGCCGGACGCGACGTCCTTGGCGAGACCATTATCCCGTTGTTACCCGTATCTTCAGACTACTGTTAAGTTCTACATACGTAAGAGGTAGCTTGACGATGAGGTGTTCTGTACCGTGTCGAGTCTTCATCGGGGAATCCTTTCAGATCTACGACAGTCACGTGGCTGATTGCTTCCACGTGACCCGGCACATTCATATGACCGCAGAATCTGTCTACGGTAACTTCGTTGATCTGCTACTATCTAAGGGATCACCTGCCGGCACATTCAATCAGATCCTGTTTCAGGAAACCGGCGGCTTCCCCGGGGGTTTGCCCACGACCAGCCTCGGCAAGCCGTTTGAGATCCAGTACATCCGCAATGACCCCGGCAGCCTCCAGCGCGTCCGGGTGAAGATCATTCCCAGCCCGGTTCCGTGCTGGTGCTTGCGGCCATGTTGGGCATGATCTGCCCATGCAGGACGTGTCGTAATGGCCGTGGGGTGATTGGCCGACTATAATGGGTAGTGTTCTTTGACAATTGGGGCCGACTGGTATTGACCGGACAGGGAAGGCTTGCGGTGGCACGTCGAGGTGTACGTTTGGTCCTCGTTAAACCACGTACAAAAACTTAAATGCCAACGATAACATCGCTGGTCGCATCGGGTTC
>JAJDCV010000061.1 GCA_029260675.1 Phycisphaeraceae bacterium | reverse complement strand
CATGGGGGCCATGACGGATGAAGTATTCATGCAAGAGGCGATCAAGCTGGCCCGCTTGGGTGAGGGCCTCGTCGAGCCCAACCCGATGGTCGGCGCGGTGATCGTGCGTGATGGCCAGATCATCGCAGGCGGCTACCACGGCCGGTTCGGCGGACCGCACGCCGAGACACAGGCCCTGCTCGACTGCAAACTCAAAGGCATCGACCCCGCCGGGGCCACAATCTACGTCACCCTCGAACCCTGCTGCCACTACGGCAAACAACCCCCCTGCGCCAAAGCCGTCATCGAGGCGGGCATCCAGCGTGTGGTGGTCGGTACGCCGGACCCCTTCGAGCCCGTCGCCGGCAACGGAATCCCGATGCTCCGCGACGCCGGCATCGAGGTCGTCGTCGGTGTCTGTGCTGCCGAAGCCGAAAGGCTTGCCGAGCCCTACCTCAAACGCGGCCGCACCGGCCTGCCTTGGGTCATCGTCAAGTGGGCCCAGACCCTCGACGGCAAGACCGCCACACGCACCGGCGACAGCAAGTGGATCAGCAATGACCTCTCCCGACAACGCGTCCACGAGCTGCGCGCCCGGGTCGACGCGATAATCATCGGCGTCGGCACCGCCCGCGCCGACGACCCCACACTCACCGCTCGCGATGTCGAGATCAAACGCACCGCCCGCCGGGTCGTCGTCGACCCCCGCCTGAGTCTGCCCAACCCCTGCAAGCTGCTAGATACACTCGAACAGGCCCCGTTGACCATCGCCGTCGATCAGCGCCTGTTCGAGACCGATACCGATCGACTCAAAGCGTTCGCCGATCTGGGTGTGGAACTTCTGGGTCTGCCGGAACTGGCGGGGGACACGGATAAACAACTCGACCTGCGTCCACTGCTCGAGCACCTCAGTCAGACCCACAACGCCATGAACATCCTGACCGAAGGCGGCGCACACCTTAACGGCGCGCTATTCAAACAGGAATTAGTCGATCAGGTGTTAGCGTTCATCGCACCGAAAGTGCTGGGCGACCCAGCCGCCCTCGATGCCGTCATCGGCATGTCCAAAGAAACGATCGCCGATGCAACGCAATTGTCACTTAGCTCGGTCGAACAAATCGATGATGATGTCCTGCTGGATTACCGCGTTGTTTCGACAGATGCCTGAGGCGTATCACAACTTCAACGGTAACGGATGAAGTTTAACCGCCGTGGCCACGCGGCGAACACCGGGCGTGCCGCCCGGGCTAAACCCAGGGGATTCACGCTACACTCGAATTGAGAACGCTCTATACAGCTTCATCCACCACGATCCGGTTGCCGTGGACCTCGACGATCTTGACGGGTTTTCCGGCGTTGATGTAGGGGCCGACGCTGACCACGTCGATGTGGTGCTCGCCGAACCGTGCGGTGCCTGACGGCCGAAGTTCGTTGACCGCTTCGCCGGTGAGCCCGACCTCTATAACACCGATGCCCAGGACCTCATCGCCGCTGACATGGATCGGGTTGCCTGTCACGTCGATCCCGACCGCGGCGCCCGACGGCTGGGCTGTGGACAGGATCAGCCGGTTGACCCCGGGGATCCTGCCGAAGTGCTTGGTGATGTAATAAAAACCAATGGCGCTAGCGATCAGCGCCAGCAGCGTGAATGACATCGACGCGACCAGCCGGTTCCACATCTCAGGGGGAGGCAGCCAGCCGACGCCCCGACCCCCGACACCCGGGCCCGACGGCACGACGCTGAGCACCACGCCCATGAACATCATCATCAGCCCCGCGACTCCCAGCAGCCCAAACGTCGGGGTGAAGACGATCTCCACAATCACCAGGATGAACCCCAGCAAAAACAGCAGGATGTGCCAGACCTCCGCGAGCCCGATGATAAACGGCGCGCCGATCAGCGCAATCAGCGCCACCGCAGCGATCGCCCCCGGCACGCTCAGCCCCGGGGCCTGCATCTCGATGTACGCGCCCAGCAGGAACACGATCATCAGGATCACACGCACCCACCACGAGGTCATGATCGCCGCCAACCCCTCGCTCCATGTCGGCGGGAACGACACCACGTTCGCCGCCCGGTAGTGCTTCTTGAGATCCTGCTCGGACTTGACGATCTCCTTGGACAGCCCGATGTCTTGCGCCTCTGTCTGGGTCAGGGTCAGCAGCGTCTTGCCGTCGTGGATGCGCCCTCCGGGGCAAGTGTCACCGCTGGGCAGAACTTCGACCCCGCGCCACCGGCCGCGATCGGCATCGGTCGCGTCCGTAAGCGTCACCGCGCCGACGGCCTGCTCCGGCGTCAGGGTGCTGGGGAGTGTCGGTGCCGAGCCTTGTGACAGGTCCTTCACGAGCTGCTTTAAGAGCGAATCCAGCGAGAGCGGTTGCGCGTCCGCCGCAGGGGTCAACGACGCCACGTCCTGCGCAGACTTACCATGGACCATCACCGCGTAGTCGATCTGGTTTACAAGCCGGCGTTCGCCCGAGCCATCATTTTTCTCGACGAGGTAGACCTCGGCGCCCAGGACACACATCGCGTGGAACATGGCGTAGTCGTAGCCATTGGTCTGGGCGCTGTCTCGGAACTCTGTGAGGATCGGCGACAGAGCCTTGGCGCGTTCGGTTGGCGCCAGGTCTCTCCCCGGGACGATCGGGGCGCAGTCCCCGGTTGCCGACGCGGGTGACATCACGATCTCATCACACGCCGCGGCGATCATGATCCCCGCCGAGTAGGCGTCGTTATTCACCCACGCGATGGTCGGCACGGGGATGGTCTTGATGTACTTACTGATATCCAGCGCGCTGGTGACGACCCCGCCGGGCGTGTCCAGTTCGATCACGATGACGGTTGCGCCGCTGTTCAGCGCTTTGTCGACCCGGCGTTCCAGGCTCACCAGCGTGAAGTCGTAGATGATGCCGGTGATCGGGATGATCGCGATGTCTGTGCCCGACGGCAGCGCCAGGTTCGACACCGGCATGGCGGCCGGCTGGGTTGTAGACCGGCTGGTCGGCGGCTGCCTGTCTACCTCGACCGACGGGCCCGACGATGTTTCCAAAGCCGTCGGCGACACAGGCTCGGGGTCAGGGGCCGGGGCGGGCTCGATCCCACCGGACTGGGCCACAATCAACACCGCCAGCATCATCCACAGCAACGATCGGATCCCACGGTTTTTCATGACATAGGATTATAGTCCAAAACCGGCCCCGCACACGGGTTTCCCCTGCCGGCAAAGCCCAACCCCGGGACCGCGGGGATAGGCTATTTGCGGCCCGTCGGCATCGGCTATACAAAACCCCGCTGCCTTCACCACCCCCAAGCACGACCCTTTTGTATTGGACCCGCCATGCCCACCGCCCCCATCCGTGTCACCGTCTGGCACGAACACGTCCACGACCGCACCAACGCCGCTGTCAAGAAGCTCTACCCCGATGGCATGCACGCGATCATGAAGGAGGCCATCGAGGAACACCTCGGCTCCGCCGTCACCGTCCGCACCGCCCTGCTGGAAGAGCCCGAGCACGGCCTGACTGATAAGGTGCTTGCCAACACCGATGTACTGACCTGGTGGGGCCACTGCGCCCACGACCAGGTCGACGACGCTATCGTCGAGAAGGTACACAAACGGGTCCTCGAAGGCATGGGCCTGATCGTCCTGCACTCCGGGCACTACTCAAAGATCTTCAAGAAGTTGATGGGCACCACATGTTCGCTGCGCTGGCGCGAGGCCGGGGAAAAGGAACGTCTCTGGTGCCTGATGCCCGGCCACCCGATCGCCGACGGGCTCGAGGACGAGTTCTTCGAGATCGAACACACCGAGATGTACGGCGAACTATTCGACATCCCCACCCCCGACGAGCTGATCTTTGTGAGCTGGTTCGAGGGCGGAGAGATCTTCCGCTCAGGCTGCACCTGGAACCGAGGCAAGGGCAAGGTCTTCTACTTCCGCCCCGGGCACGAGACGTTCCCGATCTACTACCACAAGCCCGTTCGCCGGGTCATCGCCAACGCCGTCAAGCACCTCGCCCCGTCCCGCTCCAGCGCCCCGGTCCGCCTGGAGGCCCCCTGCATCGACCCACCGCTGAGCCCGATCGTCACGAAGCACGAGGTGGATCAGTCGCTGCACGATCACTGAACCAACCATTTGTGCATAGACATCGATACAATCCCCGTAAGTGTTTGTGAACTCACTGCGAATCCAACTGATGCACGGTCCGCGTGTTTCGGTTGGTTATCCGTCACATGATCGTTCAGCACGCGCATTAAAAAGACCCACAGACTGCGCCCGTGGGTCTTCGTAGTGATCTGTGTAGCGGACGCCGGTTGGCTGCCGCTTGTGATCGGATTATTGGCCGGGGATCTTGACGTCGCCGGCGGCGTCCTTGACCTCTTCGGCAGCTGCTTCGACTTCTTCGGCGGCTTCTTCAACGGCGGCTGCGGCGTCGGCGGCATGCTCGTCGGCGGCATCTTCGACAGCGGCGGCGTCCGGAGCGGCCGGGGCCTCTTCCTTCTTCTCACAACCCAGTGCAAACGCGGCCATCAGGCCCAGTATCAGGAACATCGATTGACGGAACATGGCGGTCTCCAGTTTTTCTAAATTACCTTCGGTTATGCCCCCACCCCGAGGTAAGGACCAGCGAGCAGTATAACCCAGACCCCCCCCGGCTGGCTACTCCGCAACAACACGGCCCCGGGGTCACACAAAAGCCGTCGATTCAGCCCGCCTGGGGGCTCGGAGCCGCCGGCTGCTGCTGGCTGAGGCAATGTAACGCCCCAAGACCCACCACCAACCACCTCGCAGGGACCGGGACGACCGAAAAACCCGCCACCGCACCCGCTAACACGCCTATTGCTCCGTCGTCCGCAGGCTGCCCAAATGTGGGGACAAACACGTGCCCGTTGGCGATCAGGAAGTTCGCGTAACTCGCCGGGACAGGCCCACGTCCATCGGGGTAGTCATAATAGATAGGATCGGGGACCGGTAGCTCCACCACCCGCAACGCCCGCCCGTCCTGATCTCTCGCCTGACGCAGCGCCTGAAGATTCTTCTGTGTCACTTCATAATCCGGGTGGCCGATCTCCGCCGACACCGCCACCACCGTGTCCGGCGAAACAAACCGCGCGACATCGTCTATGTGCCCATCCGTGTCATCCCCCCGGATCCCGCCGGGAAGCCAGATCACGTGACGCGCCCCCAGTGTCTCGTGCAGTTTCGCCTCGATCTGCGCCCGTGTCATGCCCGGGTTGCGGTTGGGGTTCAGCAGGCACTGCTCGGTCGTCATCACCGTGCCCAAACCGTTCACGTCGATCGAACCACCCTCCAACACGAAGTCATGCACCCAGATCGGAATGTCAAGATCCCTGGCGATGTGCTGCGGCACCACGTCATCTCGGCTGCGCACCTCGTACTTGCCGCCCCAGGTGTTGAAATGAAAATCGTGGCAGGCGATCGCCGCCGCATCATCCCCAGTGTCTCGCACCACGAAGACCGGCCCGAAGTCCCTTATCCAGGCGTCGTCCGTCTGAATCCCCAACTCATCCGTCGTCCGCACGGCCACCGCCCGGCGCAGTAAACTTACCCAGTTGGAAAACTCACGCTGCGCCTCATCCAGACACCCCGGCCAGGTTTCCGCGTTCTTCGGCGGCGAGACCCAGACACAAGACAACGGCTCAAACTCCCCCGGCATCCGATACCCAAGCGCAGACGCCGACTCTTGGGGTGTTCTTAATCCGTCATACGCGACGATCTTTGGGTGCGACATCTTTTTTCCCTGCCCCGGCAATAACCCATCCTACGGGCCAGGCCGCCGCACTGAAAGAGCCTGGCCGCGGTGCGTTAACATGATGCCATGATGCGGCTGTTTATAGGCTTGGGGATACCCGCACGAGCCCCGCTCTGCCGGGTGATCGATAAGCTCTGCGGGATGGGGCCGACGGTCAGGCCGGTCAGGGCGACGCACCTGCACATCACCCTGCGCTTCCTTGGCGACATGTCGCAGAATCACCTCGACCCGATCGCCGACGCAATCGACTCGGCTGTCCACGACGGGCTGGCGCTTGGCTGGCTGATGCCGTTTGATCTTGATCTGTCATGTCTGGGTACGTTCCCGGATTGTTCCGACTCGCCGCGGGTTCTGTTCGCTCGCTCACATGATTCGGATCCGTTGCAGAGGCTGTCACAGGCACTCGATGCCGAAGTGGACGCCCTCGGATTGCCGATCTCCACCCGTGACCACCCGTTCAATCCCCACGTCACCCTCGCACGCTTCAGCCGTACACGTCGGCTCAACCGCAGCAGCCGTGATACGCTCCGAACGATCATCGCCGAATCACAAGCAGGCACCGGGCTGGGGTCCGTCAGGATCAAGGCGGTCAAGCTCATCGAATCCCGGCCCGGCACGCACGGCCCAACCTACATCACACGCCACACCCGCGCACTGAAGAACACCCGTGTGGACACTTAATCCGTCTGACAATCGCAGTCCAGGCCTGAACAAAAGAACGGCCTCGGTTCGACCTTCTCGCAACAGACCATTATTCAATATTTAGACTGATTTTAGTCCGAAGTTGTTTAATACCACCGGATGGGAGGGTATGATATTGGCTGCTTGGATGCGTATGTGTCCCGCAGGGGATACGGTCTGAAGCATACGGGAGGACCTATCCATGACGCTTTTCAGGCTGATTGTCTCTGCTGTAGTCATCGGGCTCGTGACAGGGCATGCGATGGCGGCGCTGACCCTCCACTCACTCCCCGACACCGGCGCCGCACCCCCCGGATTTATTTCCAACGATATTACAGTCGACACAGATACCGATATCACCGCTGCGACGATTTTCATCGAGTTAGACATTGGCACGCTCTACAACCCCAACCCGACAACACCCGGGCTTGAAAATATCCAGCAGGGGCCGGGTGACACCTATGTAACGATCGCGGGTAACCCCAACACGGGTATCCCCGGGGGCGCTGGTGATCTGGGCCACACAAACCCGAACGGAACGGGGGCTGAGTTTGGCCCCACGGTGCTGGGAGCAGCCTGGTTTGACACCTCTTTCGGCGATATTGGCACAGGCTTACCGTTGGGGACGTTCAGCTTCTCCGACGATGCGACAGGCTCCGGTCAGTTCTATGTCCTCGAAACCGGCGGTACCGGTGCCTATGTCTCGTTTTCGATCACCAACGGCGCCTTCCCCGCAAACTTCCCGGACCCGCTTCCTGAGATTCCGCCGCTGCCCCCGCCCCCTCAGCCTCCACCCCCGCAACTCCCGCCTGCGCCGCCGGGGGCGCCGCCGGCATTCGTACGGACGGTGCCTCAGTCGCAGGTCCCCGGCATCGTGGTCACCGATCTGATCGCTAACACCGACACCGATTGGTCGAACGCCTCGGTATTGATCGAGTTATGGCAAGGATCGGTCTACAACGGGGTGCTTAGTTCGGATACGCCACTATCCGACTTCTGGCCGTTCTTCCCCGATCTGGAGTACGACACGTTCGTCGGGGCCATCGGCGACAGTACCACGACCATCCTGGGCCCAGCCAACGACATCCCCGGCGGCGGGTCCTTTTCGATGGCAGGCCAGCGGGTCGATGTGAGTTGGACCAACAGCGGAACCCTGGACACGGGGACCTTCGTGATCGGTCGATTCTCCCTGACCGAAGATGCCTATGGATGGGCAACATTCCTGGTCGACGGCCACACAATTACGACACCCATATATGCTGGCTTTATCGGTGGGATCCCCGAGCCGGCGTCCCTTACACTGCTTGGCCTCGCAGGTCTCTCACTGCTGTGTCGTCGAACTTTTTAAAGAAACTGCCAGTCCCCGCTGTACAGCGTGTAACCCCACAATAGCGCGTTGGTCAGCCCGTGCGACCAGATCACCGGCCCAAGCCCCAGCTTACGTTTCCGCCCCGCGTGATTCGTCCACTTCACCATCAGGCACCACAACACCCCGCAAGCGATGCACCCCATCCAGTCCCTCGGCACGTGGTTGAGCATGAAGATAAACGTGGATGCCGCCACCCCAAACACACTCACCGCACCCAACGGCGTCTCGTAGAATTGCTTGGAAAACATCGGGTCCTGCTGCGCAGCCGCCTTCACCGCCGGCTTGTCCATCAGCCACTCGCCGATCCCCGGCAGGTCATGCACCACCTGCAACAACGCCACCCCCGTCTTCTTCGCCGAGTGCATCGCACGCAGGCACAGGCTCCGGTTAAACACTTCCTCAACAAACGGCACGATCAGCGACATCCCCAGCAACCGAAGCCCGATCCCCACTGCGTATGTCCCCGGGTATGTCTCGTGCATCTCTTCAAAGTAATGCGGCTCTCCCTTGGAATTGATCACATCATCTGCCGGCAGGCCCTGCATGACCCAGGCCCAGCGTTCAGCAAGACTGTCGTCCCCGACCCACCAGCCCAAGAATATCCACGCCCCGGTCAGGAATACCGCCGAGGGGATCACCGACCAGTGAAACCACAGCGTGATCTCCGGCATCAGCCCGCGGTACCGCCACAGCATCCCCGCCGTCAACACGCACTGCACCGAGTAAAGGTACGGCAGCGTCCGCGCGTCCCAGTCCCGAGCCAGCCCCACCACGAACATGCACGCCACCCACAGCAGCAACGGCCCAAGCCGAACCAGCCAAGGCCCATCCCCCATCGCCCGGTCCAACGCCGCAAACCGGCCGAGCTGCCCGTGTGGCTCCGATGTGTTATCCGTATCAGTCAAGTCGGTTCTCGGTAAGGATGTGTATTGGATTCTTTTCGTGCATTCGACATTCGCCCCTTCGTGCATTCCTTCCATCCCCCATCCGCGATCTACTATCCGCCATCACAATCGCGATACCATACGCCCATGCCCGACCCATTGCCACGCCACCCCGCCGGCCTTGATGATGCCGCCCTGCTCAAACAATGCACCACCCGCCGCACCAAAGCCTCCGGCCCCGGCGGCCAGCACCGAAACAAAGTCGAGACCGCCATCGAACTGACCCACATACCCACCGGCATCACCGCCACCGCCAGCGAACGCCGCAGCCAGGCCGACAACCACCGCACCGCTCTGAAACGCCTCCGCCTCAAGCTAGCCATCCAACACCGCACCCCCGGCCCCCGGAGTAATAACCCAACCGACCCCGCCCAACTTCCGGCGTCGCCCAGCCCCCT
>JAJDCV010000060.1 GCA_029260675.1 Phycisphaeraceae bacterium | reverse complement strand
GTTACGGCGGTGACGAGTTCACGATGGTCCTCCCGGGCGTGGACGGGGTACAGGCCACCAAGATCGCTGAGAAGGTCCGCCAGCACGTCGAGCAGGTCAAGATCGAGCATGACGAGGGCGATCTGTCGATCACCGTCAGCGTCGGGCTTGTAAGCTACAACGGCACTACCCAATCCGGCTATCAGGCGGATCAGCTTATTGTTGCCGCCGACAAAGCCATGTACGCCGCGAAGGCCGCGGGCGGGAACCGGGTGTATCGTCTGCCGCCTATCGACGAGCCGAGGCTGATGACCGGCTAGAGCAATCCCCCCCGAACGGGTGTGGTGAATTCCTGTTGTCTGACGCGACAAGTTGTGTCGCTTCATGCGATATATCCACCAGGGGTGATCGGGAAATACTCGAAGGCCCGGTCACGCCGTGAACGAAATGACCACCGAGAGATGGGGCAGACGTTCACAGCTTCTTGAGCATGGTGCGGTGCGGCCCGAGGCTGGGCACGGAGAACTCCTCGGACACCGCCACCCACCCGAACTTTTCATAGAACTGGATCGCCGGCACACACGCGTTGCACCAGACGTACTGGTACGTGTCGATCTGCCGCAGACGCGTCTCCGCGAACGACAGCAGCGACCGGCCGATGCCCCCGCCCTGATAAAGTGGGTCCACCGCCATCGCGTTGAGCTGCCACGCCGGTTCCCGGCTGAACGGCCGATCCAGGATGGTCAGGCAGCCCACCGCGTGCTTGCCGATCAGTGCGCCGATGTGCATGGTCGTGGATTCGACATCCCCCTCGAAGTGCGCGTGCTTTCTGTGCTGGCCCCGGCACAACACGGCGTGGCGCAGGTCGATAATCCGGTCTACGTGCACCAGGCGGATTTCCATTCCCATAAATACACCCAAGAAACATCTGTTAGCCGGGGGCGGTCAGCCGGGGGTTGCCGACTGGTTTCCATCTTACTTATATCCAAACCATCCGTCGGCGCAATTCTTCGAGCACACGCATGTTCGCCAGGCTGTCCACCCCAGGCACCACAGGGGGTTTTTCATTCCACACGGTGGCCGCGAAGTCGTCCGCTTCCATACCATACAGTGTCCCGCCTGCGTCTAGTTCAAACACACGTTTCTCCGGTTGTTTGGCCCGGCTTGCGTCCTGCTTCGGCGGAGTCATCGTTTCGATCTGATAACGCGCGCCGGTCTGCGGCGGCTTCCACGGGACGGGCACGCTGATAAACCCTTTGTCGCCGCAGATCATCGCCGTGTTGTCCGTCTGCACCGAGACCCCACAGCAGAACGTCGCCATCAAACCATTATCATAGCCAAGCGTCCCGCAGGCATATTCATCCACGCCGGTTGAGTGGCGTTTGCCTGTGCATTGTATCGTGACGGGTTCCGCTGCTGTGACCAGGCGCGCCAGGTCCAGGCAGTAGCAGCCGACGTCCATCAGGGCGCCGCCGGCGAGTTCCGGGCTGAACCGCACGTTGCCTTCGACCTTGTTCGTGTGGTAGCAGAAGCTGGCGCGGATCAGCTTGACCCGGCCGACGACGCCGTTTCTGATTTCCGCCAGCACGGCTTGGGTCAAAGGGTGTGACCGGTACATGAAGGCTTCGACCAGCACGAGGCCGGCCTGCTCCGCGGCCTGAAACATCTCACATGCCTGGGCCTCGCTGCACGCGATTGGTTTCTCGCAGAGCACGTGTTTGCCCCCCTGCAATGCTTTGATCGTCCATTCGTGGTGCATTGAATTCGGCAGCGAGATATAAACCGCATCAACCTCCGGGTCGTTCAGGAGGGCGTCGTAGGATCCGTGGGGGCCCGGGACATCATGCTGTTGAGCGAACACCCTGGCGGATTGGTGGCTGCGAGACCCGACCGCTTGGATCAGGCAGCGCGACGACGCCGACACGCCCTGGGCGAACTGGTGCGCGATATTGCCTGTTCCCAGGATGCCAAAGCGAAGCGGTGGGGTCATGGTGAAATAAAGTTTACACGATCGGCCAGAATCGGCTGATGTCCTGTGTATGATGTTGTGTCTTGCACGTCATCTTAATGACAGGATAATCGTCATGCTCCATACTCGACTGCTCCCCGCGTTATTTGCTGCTTCCGTGTTGGTGAGCCAAGTCCAGGGGCAGATCGTGCCCGATGGAGCGGCGGTCGAGCAGGTCGCCACGGGGTACCTGTTCACGGAAGGCCCCGCTACCGGGCCCGATGGCGCAATCTATTTCACCGACATCCCTAATCAGCACATCCTTCGTTTCGATGCCGACACCGGTGAAGCGACCACGTTCCGAGAGGATTCCGGCCGGGCCAATGGGTTGATGTTTGATCCCGAGGGCAGACTGATCGCTTGTGAAGGCGCAGCCGATGGCGGCAAGCGAAGGCTGTCTCGCACCGAGCCTGACGGCAGCCTCACCGGCCTCGCCGATCAGTGGCAAGCCAGGCGGCTGAACAGCCCCAACGATCTGGACATCGATAAACACGGCGGCGTCTACTTCACCGACCCGCGCTACGGCAAACGGGCCGACATGCAGATGGACATCGAGGCCGTCTTTTACCTCGCACCCGATGGCACACTCACCCGCGTCATCCACAACCTGCAACGGCCCAACGGCATCATCCTCTCCCCGGATGAGAAAATCCTCTACGTCGCCGACAACGCCGCGAAGGAAATCATCGCCTACGATGTGGTCGATCCGGGGAAACCCGTGAACCCACGCCAATTCAGCGATATGGGGCCCGATCTCGGCGGTGGCTGCGACGGCATGACGGTTGATGCACACGGCCGACTCTACGCCACCGGTGACGAAGGCGTCTACATCTTCAACCCCGACGGTTCACAGGCCGGCCTGGTGCCGGTGCCCGAGCGCCCCAGCAACTGCACGTTCGCCAACGACGGCCAAACCCTCTACATCACCGCGAGGACAAGCCTGTATCGGATCATGTTGAACACAGCGGTTGACCCGTGAATGTTAATGAGCCGCACCGTTTACGGTTTCGCATCAGACACGCCCGCATTATTTAAGTGGGGTTCAAGCGTCTCGGCTGAACAGCTTCGCTACCAGCTCCTCCCGGCTGCTCACGCCCACGGTGTCGTACAACTCCTTGGTGTAGCTTCGGACGGTGTGGTAGGAGAGGCTCTGGGATTTAGCGATCTGGCGTTGGTTCTGGGGGGTCCTCAGTTGTCTGGCGATATGGGCAAGGCGAGGCGGCAGTGTGTCCAGCAGCGCCCGCGGCTCCAGCAAACCTCGGTGATATAACCGGAGCAGTTCGGCTGTGAATAGGCGTGCAAGTCGGTGCTGTTTGATCTGATAGTCTGACCGGGGATGTGTGCGCGGGAGGATATACATGCGGGCCAGGTTGCTACGGGGGTAGCGGAAGAATGTGAACAGCGTGTCGTTGATCGACGCCGGGCCCACCAACTCTTCGAATATCCGATATCCTTGCATCTCTTCGTATGACATCACCGCAGATCGGGCCGTGGTGTAGACCGGGTCTGGCTTGTCCCATGTCGCTAGCATCATCGGGTCTTCTTTGAACTCGGAGGTCTTGCCCCACTCGGACATGAATCGGATCGCGACCGGATCCTTGGCATCCCCGGACACGACCTTGTCAAGACTCGTCGTGGCCTGGGGCCTGAACCCATCGAACTGCAATGCGTACCCGAAATCGGTCTCAAGCAGATCCACCAATGAGTTCACGATCAGGGTGTCCTGCTGAACACGGTCGTGGCGAAGTTCCCGTACATCGCCCAGGATTCGGAACACCTCACGGACGTCAGACAGCTTTAAACTTTGGGACCTTCTCATATCGTGTGCCGCCGTGAAAGGGGGTGGTGTCCGTTGGGCCGAAGCCCGACAGAACGATACCCATCCATCTTATCACGGACACCCAAATTTCATCAAACAAAATACCCCCAATTGCGGGTAGCCGGCCATGTAGTAAGCGGGTAAATTGCGTTTTATTAATGGATTGCGCCTTCCGGGGGAGCAATCCGACGACAATTGATATTCTGTCGCGGCTGGCCGATTTTACATTGGCTCGTGACCGGTTTAGCTGTGCGTGCCCGGCTTGGTACGAGTTTGGAATTGAGATCAAGCGTGGGTGTTCCGGGTCCGCGTGGATGTGATTGGGTGGCATCCCACGTGGGCGGTTCTTTATTCTGTGCCATGGCTCGGCGGTCGGTGGACATCAGCCTGTACCGCTTTCTACACCGTACCGCTCGTGCTCTTCTTCGCCGAGGCCTCTACGGCTCTTTCACCTCTTGGAGTACTTCAAGCAATACATCGGTGGCGGCTTGCTTGAATCGCTGCTGGGTGAAGCGTTCGCGGATCGATCGGAAGGCCTGGTGCTGATCGTGCCTCGCAACGCCATCTTTTAGTAGCGGAGAAATCGCGCGGACCAGCGCGTCGGGGTCGCCGAAGTGGGGCATCAGCTCCGGGACGACCCTGCCCAGCCCCATCGACTCGCCGATCAGGTTCGGCAGCGACATCGTGCGTGTGTTGATCAGCCACCGCCCGACCAGATGCCACTCGTAGCGTTTGAGGTTGTAGAACACCGCCATGGCCGTGCCGTGCGCCGCGGCGTGAAGCGTTGCTGTTCCCGACACGACCAGGGCGGCGTCGGCCCAGTTCAGGACCGCATCGGCGTCGCCCACGGTCATGTGCATCCCGCGCGGCAGCACGCCCAACGGTGACATCAGCTCGACCTGGTGG
>JAJDCV010000059.1 GCA_029260675.1 Phycisphaeraceae bacterium | reverse complement strand
TCTGGCCGAGTTGCAGATCGGGCCTTGATTCGGCGACAGTGAGCTTAGCGTTTCCCCGATCCCACCGGTCGGTTTCATTCAATCGTAACTCTCAACACCGCATAGAGCATACTCAATCCAAGCGTAGCCGCCTTTGCCCTTGATAGCCGTGGGGCGACGCCCCGCGGGCCCGCCGCGTGTCACGCGGCGGCTATAAAATAAAACCACGCACACTTCGGTTGGGTTGAGAACGCCATAGCCGCCGGCAAGCTCGCACGGGGTCGCTACGGGTTGGGCTCACGATGCGTGACCGGATCTACGAATCGCCGCCGGTCGCTTTGTAGGTCTTTAACCGGTCCCACTGTTTCAGGGCGATGGCCTCGACCGGTCCATCCTCGGGAGTGGACCCTTCGGGTGCGAGTTCGCGGGCCAGTTCCTGACCCGCCTCGATGGCTTGGGCGGCTTTGTCGTTAAGCTCAGCCTGGTTGGCGACCAGTTTATCGTACTGGGCCGTGTACGCGTCGGCGTCCTGCGGGACGATCCGTGAGGCGCTGCTGGCCAATGTCCCGGTGGTGCCCGCCAAGTCGCCGAGATAGATCGCGTGGGTGGAGGCGATATGCGCCTGGTCCACGTAAGCGGCCAGCAGTTGCAGCTGGGTCATGCGCTGGTTTTCGGCCGCAGCCGCGCGGTCTTTGGATTGGCCGGCTAACGTGACCGCCTTCTCCAGACCGGCGACGGCCTTGTCGACCTTCTGCCCCGCCGCCGTCATCCGTTTCTGGATCGCGTTCTCGTGCACGCTCACGATCTGCCCGAACTCCTCGGCCAGTGTCTTGGACGCCTCGGCGCTCTGGGCCTGGGCTTTGGCGGATTCATCGGTCAGCCTTGCGGTGTCTGCCCGGGTGGCTTTGACCTGCCCCGTTAATTCATCCAACAGCCGGTCGGCCGTGGCGAGTTGAGCCTGTGTCAGTTTCAGGCGCCCGGAGAGGTCCGCCGCGATCACCTGTTCCTGCCCGGCGGCGGCCGACTGAATCGCGGCCTGTCGCTCCAAATCCGAAGCCTGATCCTGCAGCTCGTACATCTGTTCGCCCTGGGTGACGAACGCCTTTTCACGCAGGGCCTGGGCCTGGGCGTTGCCCTCATCGGCGAGGTCGGTGAACCGCTGCACCTTCTCGGTCACCGCCCGCACCTGGCTGGTCAGGTCGTCCACCTCTGTGGTGAGTTGTTCGCGGCGGGCGGTCTGCCGTTGGATCTCTTCCGCCAGCTTGGCCAGCGAGTCCGCGGTCTGGGGTTCCAGCGACTGAGCCCGTATCGCCGAGCCTTCCAAAGCCGAGAGGTAACCCAGCAGCGAGGTGGTCCGTCCCGCGAGGACCGCGTTCTCGTCTGCCGCTTCACTAGCCGCGTGAAGCGCCGCCGACGCGTCGATCTCCGCACCCATGCGGAGCGCCCGGGCTTGCTGTTGCGGGGCGTTGTTCAGCTTCATGACCTTGTTCAGGTCTTCGTAGGCGGAATCCATGGTGGCCTGGCGGTAGACCAACAAGCCGGTGGACTTGCCTGCCCCACCCTGTGCCTGTGGGACGTAGCCCGCGTTGGCCTGCCTGAGTTTGGCCATCGCCGCGTCGAGGTGGCGCTGGGCCTCCGCCTGCTGGGAGGCCTCGCTGTTACAACCGGCCAAGCCCAGGGCGATGCCAAGGAGCATGAACAACATTGGGAGAATCTTCGGCACGGGTCGTCCTTTCGCTACTCGATACACGCCCGGCATCGGGCGACATTCAGGGTACGGATATTGCGTTGCCATCACGGCCGGGCGATTAACCGCCGCGGTCATTCACCCACCGGGTCTGCATCGTCGGCTTCCTCTTCGTCTTGCCACACCGGCGGGCGGTAGCTGATGCCGTACTCGGGCGCGGGCTTCCAGAGCTGGTCGATCAGGTCGACGTACAGCTCAAAACGTTGGTCCTGATCGTTGATGAACTGAGGCTTCCAGCCCTGGACGTCCGGGTGGGGCGTCGCGGCCGCGTCCCGCTTGAGCCCGTATTGAACCAGCAAGGAACGCTTGGGGTTGTCCCGGTCGATCAGGGCCCCCTGCGGATTTTCCATCCGGCTAAGGATATAGAAGTTGGTGTACACGGTCTCGTCGCTGTTGGGCTGGATGCGGAACAGGAACAGCCCGCCGGGCGACTTATCGCCGTGGCAGCCGGTCGTGGCGCAGTAGTTCAGGACGTAGCGCTGGTGAAGCTGCGAGCGGAACGCCTTGATCGCCGGCGCGTCCTGCCGGATGACCACGTCGCCGTAGAGTTCCCTCGCCTGCAGATCAAACAGGACATTTAACTGCTCGTGTCCGGGCATCCGCTTGAACGCGCGCTGATCCTTGACCAGCCGGTCGTCGCTGGCGTAGGTTTCAAAGAGCTTCTTGATGGTCTCCGCGGGGAGGGTCACCCGTGGCTGGGCTTCAAGGTCCGCTTCGTAAACACGGATCAGGTTGATCTGCTCCTGGGTCAGCAGCATCTCCTCGCCGGGTGCCTGGGTCACCAGATTGACCGGATCGTCTGCCTGTGCGTCTGTGGGCCGTTGCTCCCGGGGGGGGCGTTGCTGACGGTCAAGCCGGCTCTGGACCACGGTCTGAAGTGAGCGGACCTTATCGCTTTCGGGGAACGCCAACTCCAGGGACCGCAGCTCGGACATCGCCAGGTCGAACCACTTTTTTTCATACAGGGTGTAAGCCAGGCGGTACCGGCCGTCCAGGTCGTCGTCGTCCAACTCCGCACGCATCTGGCGGTACTGATCCCGCGGCTCGGCCAACATCTCGATGTCCTGAATCGAGCGCCGGGGGATCGGCGTCTTGATCCCGGAGATCTGCAACGTCACCGTGGTTTCGTCCTGGCTGACCAGCTCACCGGTCAGTGTCCGGCCGTCGAGGGTGGTCACCACCGCTTCGCGGGCCTGGGTCTGGCAGGACCACACCACCACCGCCAAGGCGCATACTAGCTTCAGGTAAACGCCGATATCGGATGCACGCATCATGATGCCTCCCGTACAGGGCTGTGGACACCGTGTCCTACTGACCACCGCTACCGCAAGTGAACCCGCAGGGCCCGTGATCGGCGGGGCTTTCCCGCCTGTCGCCAACCACCCACCCGATAGCGTCACCAGTATATGTCAACAGGACTTAAGCGAAAACCAAGGGCCATATACAGGCTCAGCGGCTCGATGCCTGGATCGGTGGGGCGAGCAGCCGCCCTGCCGTTACCCGGGACGTCAGGACCGCGCGTCCAGCAGCTCCTGGGCCATCGTGATCAGCCGCTCCAGACGGACCGGCTTGAGGATATAGCCATCCACCCCAAGCGTCTCGGCGTATTGCTGGTGACGCCGGCCCTCGTTGGCGGTGACCATAACCACCACCGGGGCGTTTTCGATCTTCTTGATCCGGTCCAGCACCAGGAACCCCGAACGCTTGGGCAGCATCATGTCCAACACCACCAGGTCCGGCGGGTCGGCCTCACAGATACGCACCGCCGAGTTCCCGTCGCCGCAGTACTGGGTCAACGCGCCCTCGGCCTGCAACGCGTGGTCGATCGCGGCCCGCACCTCCGGGTCGTCATCCACAATCAAGACCTTGCGTGATTCCAGCCGCATTTCTTCTGATTCGTCCGTCATCGGATTCATGTTGCCTTCTCTTGGGTTAGGTGCGTCCGGTCAATTCAATCAACCTACGCGTGCGGTGTGTCCCGGCTTGCTGAGCCCCTGGACGTTTCGGATTCAACCCCTCGGGTCCGAAGGATCTTAGGCGGGTTCAATAATCTTTGCCGGGTGCGTCAGCCGGTCCATCTGGTCCTGGTCCATCCAGGGCAGGTCTTCGAGGTTCCGACGCAAGGCCGAGGGCATGGGCTTGCCCTGACGCTCGTGCCGAGGCCGGCTCTTCCATCGGCGGTGCATCCACAGGTACTGCTCGGGCCGCATCCGGACCATCGTCTCGATCGCCCGGGCGTACCTGGCGGTCACATAATACAACGGGTCGTGCCTGCCCTGCCAGTCAGCCGGCTGGATCACGTCGGCGACCCCCAATTCGTAGTGGAACCCCGGCCCGACCCGGTGGGCGTACCCGCAGACCACCGGGACCTCCTCACGGATCGCCAGCAGCCCGATCGATTTATACGAGCTGGCCAGCCTGCCAAAAAAAGGGACGAACATCCCCTTGTCCCCGGCGTTCTGATCGGCGATGAAACCCAACGCCCCGCCCCGGCCAAGCACGTCCAGCATCCGCTCGGTCGCGTCCCATTTGGTGATAATCCGCATCCCCTGGTTCTCTCGGATCCCAAGCAACCAATCGTTGATCAGGCGGTTGTCGATCGGCCGGGCTATCGCATCGATCTCGTAACCAATCACCGCAAGCAGGTAACCCAGCACCTCCCAGTTGCCCAGGTGCCCGGTCAGCAGGATCACCGGCTTGCGTGCGTTGAGCAACTCCAGCACCGGGCCCAGATCCCCGGTGGACGTGCGTCTGGGCCAGGAGTCACGGGTGATCAGACGAGGGGTGTGGCAGACCTCGATCGCCAGTTGCACAAAGTGCTCAAACGAGCCACGGCAGACACGCTCAACCCGTTTGGGTGACCAGTCGGGGAACGCCAGGGAGAGACTCTTACAGGCCCGCTCGCGGTGGCGCTTGTCCCACGCAAACATCGACCGACCGATCCCCGCGGCGGTGCGGAGGTTCGTGTCGATATCGAACATCGTCAGCCCCATCGCCGCCAGGCGGGCGACGAGGTACTGCGACCAGGTGGCAATCGGGCCTTGGTTTTGAGCCATCGGCGGGCCGTCTAGCGGTCGTAGTGACCGACCAGCGCCAGGAACCGGTTCTGGTTCAGCACCGGGATGTTCAGCGACGGCGACCGCGCCTCGCCGAGCAGTTGTTGGTAGGTCTCGAATTCCTGCTGCGCCGCGACATACTCGCGGATCTTCACCGGATCGACTTCGCCTTCCGGCGGCGGGGTCGGCAGCGGCGGCTCGGCTCCCAGCACCAGGTAATCCACGTCATACGTCAGCTCGTCGGTGACCTGACCGCGCCACTGCCTGATCATGCTGACGATCCGGTCCCGGCCGTTCGGGTCGCCGTCGATGTTGAACTCGCCGTACACGTGGAATTTCAGCACGGCTTCGGGGTCGTAGGCCAGGTTGACGATCTGATCGTTGTCCTTGACCGCTTCGCCCCGTTCCAGCCTGACGATCCGGGCGACCGAGGCCGCGTCGTCCACGCTCACCACTTCAATCGTCGCCTTGCCGCGGACCTTCTCGTACTCGTTGAGCTTGACCAGGTCGCTGGCCCCGAAGACCTCGAAGGTCATACCCATCTGCAAACGGTCGCCCCCGCCGAGGCTGATGTACACCTCCGGACGGCCTCCGATGATCGACACGATCCGCCCGTCGGCCTTGGTCAGGTTCCCGGGGCCTATATCCTGCTCGCCGCCGCCGCCGAGGTCATCGATCACCCCCAGCAGCCGGCGGATCTCGGCCTGCTGCTGATTGATCGTATCGTCCAGCGACGCAATCTGGCTGACGTATTCCTCGCGTGTGCTGGCCATCTGGCCGTCCAGCGTGGTCTTCTGCTCCTGGATCTTGTCCTGAGTCGTCTTGAGCACGTCACCGGTCTGATCCAGGGTCGCGCCCAGGCTGGCCAGCGAATCCTTGTAGCTCTGGTCCAGGGCGGCCTTGGCTTGCTCGGCCTCATCCGCACGGGTCCGGGCCTTGGCCAGGTCCTGGTTCAGCGTATTGTTCAGCTCTGTCAGCGCCGCTTCTTCGTTCTGAAGCCGGGCCACTTCCTGCAGCATCGATCGGCCTTCCACACCCAGCGAAGTGATCGACGCGGTGATCTCCTGACGGGTCTTGTCCGGGTCGTTTGCCAGCGTCGTCCGCAGCCACCGCCTCTCTTCAAGCAATGCCCCGACCACCGAATTGCCGTCGGCCTTGAGCGCCTCGACCTCCGGGGAACTCTGCTCGGAAGGACTCGCAAACTCCGCCAGCCGGCCCTCCGCACCCGCCTGGCCCTGTCGGGCACCGCTGACTTGCGTGTAGAAGATGATCGCCAGCAGCAGGCTGATAAAGAAGCCCGCACCGAAGAACACCAACGCCAGAGCCGAGCCCGATCCGCCGCCACCACTACGCGCACGTGCCATGAGAAATACTCCGAATGAACAAGTATGTGCCAGCGATCTAAAGCCAGCATGCCTCGCCCGCGCCGCGGACGCTGATCAACCCAACCTGACCCCCCAAAAACCGCGCCCGGATAGCCCCAGGAACACCCCAAACGTATCCCGTAAGTGTCGCTGTAATTCAAGCTTTCGTCAACTTAGGGATACCCCCCGCGGTGTTCTTCCCGTTCGCTTCAGAGCCATGGTTGTCTGGTCCGGCCTGGCATCTAAAACATAGGGTGCCATCCCAACGGCCCCAAGCACAGAGCCCGCCTGCATGGTAGGTCCCTTCCCCGCATTATACGACAGGCAACTCATCTTAACTCATTTGAACACATTGCCTTACACCGTATTGCCATACAAAAAAACCCTCGCACTGACATGCGAAAGGGCCTTAATTGATCAGAGGATTAGCCCGACCATGCGAACCACGTCCTATAACTCACTGCTCATGTCAGCGGCGTCGGGGCCCGGCCAGGCAATACGTCCCCAGCACGGCAAGTGCCAGCCCGCTGGCGGGCTCCGGCACGGTGTCGACCACGATGTTGTCGATGTTGTAGCTCGAGGTGGTCGAGTTGATCTGGATATTCAAGGTATCCAGGACCTGCGTATCTTCGGGGCTGACAATCGTTGGGAATTGTCCCCCTGGGAAGACGCCGCCGAAGGACAACACATTTACCGTGTCAAGGAAGCCGTTGATACTGTACGTAAACCCACCAGAGGAGGCGTCGTCCAGGTCCACACTAGTGAAGGTAAACAGCCCCGTGGTGTTCTCGGTGACGTCGACCGAGCCCACGGCCGATCTGCCGAAGATGTCGGGGACGGGGTTACCGTTCATGTGGGCCTCGAGCCATTCGCCCGTATTCACCGTCACCGTAAAATTGCCTTCGATCGAGCCAAAATAAGGCGTCCCGTTGGGCTGTGATAACCCCGCGAAGTCGATCACATCCGCACCGCAGGCGCCCAGGCCGATAAAAGACGCGGTTAAAAACGCGGCGATAGTGCTACGTGTCATTGGGATCACCTCCAGAAGCTTGTGCGAGTCCTACCCTTCACATCGGCCGAGTATCTGACCGGGTTTACAGGCACGACCCATTAGACAGCCCCGAATGAAAACCGGTTTTGCCAGCCACCTCCGAAGCCCCTGCTCACACGGACACACGGGCCACAAACAGCTTGATAGATGATGAACGGGATCGGCGCCCGTTACGGCCCCCCGCTTCTGGATTCGATTCTGGGCCCACCGCTCAGTCGGCGTCGCCGGACTCGACGCCGGAAAAGCCCATCGACTGCTTCGATACCAGATGGAAACGGCATGCTTCGCACTTGTACTCAAACGGCTGGGCGCCTAGACAACGCACGGGCCCGTCACAACGCGGGCGGGGGCATTTAACTTTGACGTATCTGCGCATCAACAGCCCCGGCAGAACGCCGCCCCCAATAAAACAGGCCAACGCCCCGGGCCAGTTCCACCACGCGTCTTTCCATGGGAGGGTCAATTGGACAAACGCAAATGGGAAACCGACCAGGCAGATGATCGTAAGCCAGACTGTGAGTTTCAGATGTTCTCGAATCGTCATAGGTAAGCACTACCTCACCTCAAACGTGAATTCGACTTCTACCGACGCCCCCAACGGCAGGCTCGGGACGCCCACCGCTGCGCGGGCGTGGCGGCCTTGATCGCCGAAGATTTCGACGAGCAGTTCGCTGGCGCGGTTGGCGACGAGGTGTTGATCGGTGAACGTGGGATCACTTGCGACGAAGACGCCGACGCGGACGACGCGGGCCAGTCGCGACCAGTCGCTTTCGATCAGGGGGTCGACGGCGGCGAGTGCGTTGAGGACGCAACGCCGGGCGGCGTGTTGGGCGGCATCGAGTGAGGTCGAGGTTGGGACCGGGCCGGTGGCGGTGAGTTGGCCGTCCTCTAATGGGAGTTGTCCACTGACGTAGATGATGTCGCCGACCCTGACGGCCGGGACGTAGGCGGCGACGGCTTTGGGGGCTGGGGGGAGGGTCAGGCCCAGGTCGGCGAGCTTGGTTTTGAGGTTCATGGGTGGGCTGGGGTCTGGAGTTTAGGGTCTGGGGTCTGGTCAGCGGCAAAAAGGGTCAAGGGTTGTTGATACGCGGCGGGTGTTACGGGCCATTCTACCGATTTGATTCCCGTGTTTCTACAGAACAGGCGGGCGTATTGAAGCCCGAACACCAAGCCGGCCGATAACAAACCCGTAGCCCTTGCCTGAACAGGACCCTTGTGACGATGTCCGACCTGCTTGACCAGAATGAAGTCGTTGCCCTGCTCGCGGCTGTGGATTCGGGGGGGGAAGAAGAGGAAGTCTCCTCCGAAGCTTCCCGGATCTTCTACAGCAGCCGGCGTATCGGCAGCACCGAGGACGTCGAGGTCCGGGACTACGACTTTAAGCGTCCCGAGCGCGTCAGCAAGGACCAGATGCGTGCGTTGCAGACGCTGCACGAGGCCTTCGCCCGCAGCTACGGGGCCCTGCTCTCGGGCTTCCTGCGCACGATCGTCGAGGTCAAGGTCGCCAACATCGAGCAGATGACGTTCAGCGAGTTCACCCACTCGCTGCCGAACCCGACCTGCTTCAACCTCCTGTCCTGCGACCCGCTGGACGGGAACATGTGCATGGAGATCAGCCCGCTGATCATCTACCCGGTGATCGACCGCCTGCTGGGCGGGTCCAACGCCGACCTGTTCATCCCGCAACGGCCATTGACCGCGATCGAGCTTCGGCTGGTCAGCAAGATCATCGACCGGGCCAAGACCGGGCTGTCCGAGGCCTGGGCGAACATCACGCCGTTGAACTTCAACCTGGAAGAAACCGAGTCTAACCCCGCGCTGGTGCAGATCGTCCCGCCCAACGAGGTGGTCGTCGTGGTCAGCTTCGAGGTCAAGATGGGTAGCCGGGCCGGGACCATGAGCCTGTGCATCCCGTACAACGTCATCGAGCCGGTGATCGACAAGCTCTCCAACCAGACCTGGGCCGCCTACAAGAAGAACACGAAAGACCAGCAGCTCCGCCACCGCCTCGAGGGCCACCTCGAAGCCGCCAAGCTCGACGTCACCACCATCCTGGCCGACACCACCATGAACGTCAACGACCTGATCAACCTCCAGGTTGGCGACGTCATCCTCACCGGCAAGCCCGCCTCCAGCCCGCTGTCGCTGTCCGTCGAGGGCAAGCGCAAGTACATCGGCCAACTCGGCCAGTACCGCGGCAACCGCGCCTTCAAAGTCACCCGCTCGATCACGCCGAAAGATCGGGTCTAGCCACTACTCTAATTCCGGCGATGGTTTGGGTGGATCGTCTTCTTCAAGCCTGAACTGGCCTCGGAAGAAATCAGCTTCTTTACAACCCGCCTTGGGCAGCAGGTCAAGGAACTTGGTGAGGTGTTCCTTCGCGTTGCCACCGTCAACTTGCGCCAGCCTCCAGCGTGCATGCGCGGCTACATAAAACAGGCCGGCTTCCTCACATCCTTCCGCGTAAAGAATAAATGTGGCGAGGTCACGTTTCTCGCCTGAAGCAAAAGGATGGACTTTCTTAGCCAGCACCATGAACTTCTCAATAAGCTCCGGATCGCTGCCTTGATAGGCCTTTATGTAGAAAGGGTCGTTTTGCCTGCACTGGGCGTACATGTCTACCCGCTTCTTCTCAAATTCGGGATCATCCTTGCCCATCATTAAGTAACTGAAGCCTTTCTCGTAGAACGCCCAGGCACTGTGAGGATGCTGCGAGATGACGCGATCGTAAGCCGCCAACGCCTCGGCATACTCCCCCTTGTCATGATGCTGAACCCCCTTCTCCATGTCGCCCGTGACCCGCTGTTCAAGCGCGAACTTCAAGGATTGGTACGTGGCGACTTCTTCACGGAAGCCGTCGTCCATCGTCAGACTGCCCAGAAGAAGATAAGTCTCCGCACGCGACAACTCGCCTTTCACGATGTGGAGGTGGGCGTGAGCAAAGAGGATCGAAGGGTCTGTGGGGGTCATCTCTAAGACAGCCCGCCAGTAGTTCTTGTTTTCTAAAGTAATGCCATCGATGTTCAGCGTGTCGACATCCTCAATCGCCCCCAATGCCTTGCCGAAGTTTACGACGCCTTCAAACTTCGGGTCCACACTGCTCAGACGTTTAGCATACCCGAGCAAAGCGAGGTGGCTTGATTTCTTGAGTGCCGTGAGTTCTTCGTACTCGGCGTAGGCACTGTGAGGCATGAACAGTATCAACATGAGCGCGAGATGCTTCTTCATTACTTCTCCAATTCAGCTGTTGAGTGATCGGAATCCCGCTGGGCATACTCCACAAAAGGCCGCAGCCCGCGGAACGAGAACAGATACACCGGGTTCATCGTCTTCGTCCCCAGCGCGACGTGGTCCGCCCCGGCGTCGGCATAATCGTCGATGTCGTTCACTTCGTAGATGCCCCCTCCGCCGATGATCGTCAGATCAATACCCCACGGTCGGCCACGCAGATCGCGGATGCAGTCAAGCGATTTAGGTTTTAACGGCTGCCCACTCATCCCCCCCGCCGGCACCGGTAGCGTGTTGCAACAATGAAAAGCACGCACACCGGCCTCGACCGCCT
>JAJDCV010000058.1 GCA_029260675.1 Phycisphaeraceae bacterium | reverse complement strand
AGCATCGCAGGCGCGAGCAAGAAAAGGGTCGCAGGTAGATGCGCTTTGTGTTGGGGGCCCTTGCGGTGTTGGGATCGTTCATCGCGCTCGCCAAGCGCTCGCCAGCGTCGCAGGGTGACCACGGTAAGGTCCCCGCGCCCGCCCCGCCCCCCCCGCCCCCCCCCCCCCCCCCCCCCGCCCCCCCCCCCCCCCCCGCCCCCCCCCCCCCCCCCCGCGCAGAAGACGTGTTGGTCGGTGGGGACCTCCTTTTCGGCGGCGGCGCAGCCGACAAACCAGGCGGCGGCGAAAGCCGAGAGGGCCAGTACGGAGAGGGTACGGGTCAGTGCGTTCATGGCAGAGCTCCTTCGATACGGTGGGTATCGGTGTGATTACAGAGCGGAGGGCGCGGGGATGGGCCCGCTGGGGATACCTACTGCAACCGGCGTTCCACATGCGCCCCCACCTGTAAGCCTAAAAAAAGGGTCTGTCTCTCAGCGGTGAGAATCCGCGAGCACCTCGGGTCGGGGTCTTGAGGGGAGAAGGCGAGCCAAGCCTATGTTTACAGGGGTATCGGGGTCTTTCTGATTAGGGGGGTTTAGGGGGATGGCGGCACAGGCTTTGCCGATACAGGACGGAGAGGTTGCGCATATGAAGCCATGCAGCCATCAACATGAAGCGAGCGGACAGGGCCGGGCGGAGCGCGGTTCTGCCTGGGACGGCGGGTCGCTGTTGCGTGCCACGCCGGTGGTGGTGGGTTTGATGGCGGTGGTGGCGTTGGTGGTTGCGGGGTGTCAGGACGAAGTGCGGCGTTATGAGACGCTGAGCTTCTTCTTCGACGACGTCCCCCCGCCGGAGGGATACGACCTGCCGGTTAAACCCGAGCCGTTGATCGGGCCTTGGGGCGTGGAGGTGGACCCGGAGAGCGAGTTGGGTCGGGAGATGCTTGCGCGGCGAGAGGCGCAGCCGGGGATCGAGGCGGTGAGCGAGCCCGATCGGCCGGTGTTCTATCACGCGCCTTACAAGTCACGAAATTGTTTTGGTTGTCACGATCAGGAGAAGGGGTATCAGCCCCCGGAGGCGGGGGCGGACCTGTGCATCAAGTGTCACGAATCTTACATGCAGTTCGAGCCGGGTGACCGGATTCACGGCCCGGTGGTGGTCGGGGACTGCGGCTGGTGCCACTCATCGCACAAGTCCGAGTACAAGGGGCTGGTCAGAGACAGCCAGCCGGCGCTGTGCCTGAGCTGTCACGAGCAATCGATCCTCACGTACGACGAATACCACGAAGGCATGGAGGATCCGCGCTGCACGGACTGCCACGACCCACATGCGTCGGGGAACCGGATGCTGTTGGCGGATTCTCGCACGTATCAAAGGCGGGACACGACATTGGAGCTGCTGCCCTCGCCGCACGCGGGCTGGCCCAAGGACCTTTGCCGCAGCTGCCACGTCCCGGAGCTATCCAACCAGCTTACGCAAGACGTCGATTCGACGTGCCTGACGTGCCACGGCGAGTTCGATCCGCCGGGGCCAGAGGACCCGAACCTCCACGAGGCGGTCAAGCAGGGCAAGTGCACGACCTGCCACATGCCGCACCGCTCGCCGCTGGCGAAGCTGCTGCGCGCCGATGCGGAGCAGAAGTGCTACCAATGTCACGCGCCCGAAGAGCTGCAAACCGGAAACCATCCCGACGCCGAGCGTGTGGACTGCCTGCTGTGTCATAGCGGGCACCGTTCGGAGCGTCCGCACCTGCTGAAGCCGGGGATCCCGATAGCACCCCGACCGGTGGAGTCAGGCGGTGCGCGATGAAACGGTGGCATGCCCAGGCCGCTGTATTGATCGTGCTGGTGCTCGTGCCGGCCGGATCGCTGCGCGCCCAGCGGTCCGCGCCGATCCAGGCTGTGAACATCACGGACCTGGAGGGCGATCTGCTGCTGTCCGGGCACTATCGGAAAGATCATGAGACCCGAAGCACCGGGCTGATCACTGATGAGAAGGACCTGCTCTTCCGCGAGGAGTTGGGCCTGCGAGCGAGCGGGTACAACTACCACCCCAACCTGTTTGAGTGGCACGCGGGGCTGCGCCTGGGGCTGACGCAGCAGCGGATCGAGATCAATGACGACCGCTTCGACTCCGACGGCACGATCACGGGGTACAACCTGTCGGGGCTGCTATTCAAGGAGAAGCCGATCTCTGTCAGGGCCTACGCCGCGAAGTCTGAAGAGTTCACCGACCGCAGCTTTGCCCGGCAGATCGAGCTGGACTCCCGCGTCAACGGGGCGGAGGTCCTGTTCAACGGGCCGTTCCCCGTCTCCCTGTTGTATGAGCAGAGCGACGAGTTCGAGGAGTCGGACATCCGCACGGATGATGAGACGACCGACCTGCTGCGCGTGCGTGTGACCGACGCCAGGGAACGCGACCGGTTTACCCAGCTCACGTTTGAGCACGAGGACACCGACAAGACCGCGACCTTCTTCATTCCCGGGGGCATGCCGATCGTCCAGGACCTCCCCGACGAACGCGACGAGTTCAACCTCGCCAACCGCTGGCGGTTCCGGGACGGGCCCAACACGCACTCGCTGTTTGGGCACACACGGCTGCTGCGACGCAGGGGCTCATTCAACAACGACCTGTTCAGCCTCAACCAACGCCTGGACCTTCAGCACAGCAACACACTGTCGACCTTCTACCGCGGGCAGATCCTCAGCGACGACACCGATGCACAGCAGGACGACTTCATCGAAGGCGAGATCGGACTGATCAAGAAGTACTACTCGAGCCTGACCGTCACCGGCAGGGTGTTCGGCTCTGACCGTCAGCTCGATTCCGGGTCCGAGACCCGTTACGGGACGTTCGTCGACCTGGACTATCAGAAGAAGACGCCTGTCGGGCGGTACAATTCGAGCCTGGGCGTTGGGACCGATCAGGAAACGCAGACCTCCGAGTCGGGGCAGCTGGGCGTGCGCGATGAGGCGGTCGTGCTGGCCGGGGTGACACCGCAGCGGCTGCGTGAGCCTAATATCGTGCCCGGCACGGTCGTGGTCACCGACGGTTTTAACGCGGTGACATTCATCGAGGGGATCGACTACCGGCTTCAGAGTATCGGGCAGTTCACCGAGATCGTCCGGATGGTCACCGGCACGATCGCCGACGGGCAACTCGTGCTGGTCGACTACGACGCCGGGGCCGCGGAGGACGCGGAGTTCCGCACCGATCGGATCAACTGGCGGCACCGCCTGCAGCTCAAGGGGACGCCGGTCGCACTGATCGGCGAGTACCGCCTACGCGACGAGAAACTTCAGTCGGGCGACGACCCGGGCAACCTCGATCGCGAGGAGGTCATCCTCCTGGGTGCCGAGTTCCGGGTGGACCCGGTCACTATCGCCGGCGAGTATGAACAGCGGGAGCAACGGCTGTTCCCCTCGTCACGGGCCTACCGGTTCCGCGGGACCTATGATCGCGCGATCAACGACGTGTTCTCCATGACCCTCGGGGGTGACTACGAGAAGCTGCGGTATACCGACGCGGACGACTTCGGCTTCGAGCCCGGCCGGGACTTCCTGGACCGCTACAGCGTGTTCGGCCACACGACCGTCAAGCTTAGGCGCGACCTGCTGGCGCGGTTCGAGGCCAGCTTCACGGACATGCGGGGCAGAGACAACGACAAGCTGGCGCGGGTCGGCGGGTCGTTGAACTTTCGGCAGGGCAACCTGGACTTTACGATCAGCGCCCACCACGAGGAGTTCGAGCAGGAAGGCGACGACGGCGAGAGTGACGTGGTCCGGTTCACATTCAGGCGTTCCTTTTAAGGGGTATCCGCCATGGCCAGACGGTTTGGGACAACAAGAATCCGGGCGTGCGTAGCGGTGTGTCTGGTGCTGCTCTGCGCCTTGGGCTGCGCCACATCGGAACGTGCGGAGCAGGCGTATCACCCGGGCTGGCCACCGCCACCGGCGACGCCGAGGGTCCGTCACGTGATGGACATACGGTCACAGGACGACCTGCACAGGCCCTCGGTCTTCGACGGGCTGGGCAGGATAATCACCGGCGGCGTGCGGCGGGCACTGATACGCCCGAACAGCGCCGTGGTTGTCGGCGGCGGGCTGCTGTGCGTCACCGATCAGGAATGGCAGGGCGTGCACCTGCTTGAGATGGAATCGGCAGGCTCTCGGTTCGTCTCACTGGCAGAAGACGGGCTGCATTTCGTCTCCCCGGTGGGCATCGCCGCCTTTGCCGACAGGATCGCCGTCTCTGACAGCGCACTGAACAAGGTCTTCCTGATGACCCGAGACGGTGAGCCCGCGGGGCACATCGAAAAACCCGGGGGGTTCGCCCGGCCGACGGGCCTGGCATACGACAGCGAACGCCGGGAGCTCTACGTCGTCGACACGCTGGGCAACGAGGTCTGTGTCTTCAACAGTGAAGGCGAACTGACCCGAAGATTTGGCTCGCCGGGCACGGACATCGGGCAATTCAACTTCCCCACCCATATCTTCGTTGATCAGAAAGATCGGGTCTTTGTTACCGACTCGATGAACTTCCGCGTTCAGGCGTTCGACCGCGAGGGGCGATACCTCTTCGACCTGGGGACACAGGGCGACGCCACGGGCTACCTGGCGGTGCCCAAGGGCGTTGGCGTCGACGGGCTCGGGCACATCTACATCGTCGATTCCTACTTCTCGAACGTGCAGGTCTTTGACGAAGACGGGCGGTTCCTCCTGAGCGTGGGCGGGCCGGGCGAGGGGGTCGGGCAGTTCCATGTCCCCGCCGGGCTTTTTGTCGATCAGCAAAACCGGATCTACATCTGCGACAGCTACAACCGTCGCGTGCAGGTACTTGAATACATCACCGGGGCGAACCGTGGAGAAGCGGACCATGAAAACGACGCGGCCTCTGACCACTAGTTTGATTGTCGCATGCGTGTGCCTGGCTTTATGCGTGGCGGTGGCGGCGCAGGACCGCGCGACCGACGTCGCTTCGACCCGTCACAACCTCTCAGCCACCGGTCCGGGCCCGGTGCGCGTCGAGGGATCCGTCGGCGTCTGCCGGTTCTGCCACACGCCCCACAGCGCCAATCCCACCTCGCCGCTCTGGAACCGGGACGACCCCGGCACCTACTACCAGACCTACGAAAGCTCAACACTCGTCGCCAGTGTAGGCCAGCCCACCGGGTCGTCACGCCTGTGCCTGAGTTGCCACGACGGCACGATCGCACTGACGCAGACCTTCAACCCACGCAACGCGCCGGGCGGCGGGACCGTGTACATCACGGCAAACGACCGGGGCTATCTCGGCACGGACCTGGGCGACGACCACCCCATCAGCTTCGTCTACGACGCCGGCGTCGCCATGACCAAGGGCGAGCTGCGCAGCCCCGAGGCGCTCCCGCCGCAGTTGCCACTGGACCACCAGAACCGGGTCCAGTGTTCCACCTGCCACGAACCGCACGACGACTCGCTTGGGCACTTCCTGCGCGTGGACAACGATGAATCGCAGCTGTGCCTGAGCTGTCACGACCCGGAGGGCTGGTCCGCGTCGTCACACGCCAATTCGCCGGCGTCGCTGGCCGGGTCTACCGATACCTGGGATAACCTGACCGCGGCAACCGTCCGGCAGGCCGGGTGCGAGAGCTGCCACCGGCCGCACACCGCCGGCGGGCGGCAGCGGCTCTTAAAACGCGAGGCCGAAGAAGAGAACTGCATGAACTGCCACGACGGATCGGTTGCGCGCACCGACCTGCGCGCCAAACTCAATGCGTTCAGCACCCACCCCGTCCGCCTGACCACCGGGACGCACGACCCGGCCGAAAACCCCGCGGTGATGAGCGAGCACGTCGAGTGCGCCGATTGCCACGACCCCCACCAAGCCAGGCGGGGCGGGCCTGCGCAGCCCCCGTTCATCAAGCCCGCCATGGCCGGGGCCACCGGCGTCGCCTCCAGCACGTACTCAACCCCGCAGGCAACCTACGAATACGAGGTCTGCTACAAGTGCCACGGTTCACGAAACGTCAGCCGCCCCACCGTCGACCGCTTCTTCGACAACAGCGACATCGCCGACGCCTTCGACCCCGCCAACGCCAGCTACCACCCCGTGCAGGCACAGGGCAGGAACCCGGACGTCCCGAGCCTGTTCCAGAACTACAACACCACATCGATGATCTACTGCACAGACT
>JAJDCV010000057.1 GCA_029260675.1 Phycisphaeraceae bacterium | reverse complement strand
GCGGTGACCGCGGGCAACGGCAGGGAGAACATGGCCCGCAGCACGTCCTGGCGGGTGTGCTGAGCGTAGAACTTGACCGCTTCCTGCACCGCCGAGCTGACAAACGTGGTTTCGATCGGGTCCCAGGGCTGTTCTTTTGCTTGCCCAGGTCGGGAGGTGGTGCGCTCGGCCATCTCCAGCAGGCAGCGTGCGGATTCGTCCTTCAGGTCGTCGTGGCCCTGGCGGAGTTGATCGGCGATGAGGTAGGCCTGCCGGACGGAGGCGGATCGGCGGATGATATGGACCGCGTTGGCCGGGCCGGTCGATTTCTTGTTGTCGATCGCGATCCGCAGAGCCCGGGTCAACTCCGGGGCGTGTTGCAGCACGGTCTGGCGGATGGGCTCGGGCAGGCGGTGATATTGCTCGACCAGGCCGATCGTGCCCTGGATCTGCCTGCGTTGCAGGAGGATCAGGGCCATCAGCCCCAAGGCGTCCGGATCAGCGGTTGGCAGGGCCTGGGCGATCGCCCGGTCCACGCACGGGTCCTTGATGCCTTGCAGACGCTCGTAGATCTGTTTGAGCTTGGCCATAGCGTGATCTGGGGGGGCATGTGACAAGAGAACCGTCACAGCCGGTTCACCGTAGAAATTATCGGTCTTTGAGGCCCAGTGGCTGTAAACCCTGATGGGGAAACAAAAAAACCATCACAAAACGAACAAAAAACCCTTTTCTTACCCCCCATGAGGAGCTATAATCCGCCCCACACCCCCGCCGTACGTTGTTGTTTCTAATCCAGATTGAACCTTGTGTTTACCCTAACGAGAAAGTCAGGGGTCGGTGATGAGCGTTAGTCATAAATCCTCCAGTATCCAATCTTTCCGGTTGATGGCCTACGGCCGTCCGTTGCACCCGGAGCTGTTTGACCTCCAGGCCCGGCGGATCGAACGCCACGGCGATTACGAGGTCGAGAACTGGCTAGCCCCCTCAGGCCACGTGGTGCGGTTTTCCTATGGCGGCGAGGTGATGGCCGAAGCCGTGATCGAGAACGCAGACCACCTCCCGGAGGTCGGCCTGATCCACGCTCTGCCCTGCCTCGGTGAGAAGGAGTTCGAGTACGAGCCTCAACCCGATGGCAAGATCGGCTACGTCACCACCATCCAGACCGAGGCCCTGACCGACAACCTCTACGCCGCGACCCTCCGCGAGATGAAGGATTTCGCCAGGGAGACCGGCTCGCTGGCACACGCCTTCACCGATAAGGAAGGCGCCGCCTGCCTCTCGGTCCTGGATACCCAGAAGTACCGCAACGAGTTCCACCTGCAGAGCTACCACCTGCTCGGCAGCGTGAGCATGGTCCTGCGGACCCAGTCGATCTTCGAGGCTCGAGGCTAAGCCGCCCCACAGGACAGCCCAGCCGGCCCAGCCTTCGATCATTTCAAACCCCATGAAGCCCACGTGCCCAGCTCGTGGGTTTCTTTTTATTAAGGGATTGACGCAGTTAGGCTATAGGCCAAGGAGCCCCCGATGAAGTGTGATGAACGCCGTCATTTGGTTGAGATGATCGAGTCGGCTGCGGTCGTGGCGATCCTGCGGGCCGCCAGCGACCGGGGGCTGTTCCAGGCCTGCCAGGCGATGGCGGCGGGGGGTCTGAAGGTCGCGGAGGTCCCGCTGACCACGCCCAATGCGTTGGGGGTGATCGGCCGGATCGCCCGGGAGTTGACCGACGGCGTCCTGATCGGTGCCGGCAGCGTGCTGGACGCCGACGCGGTGCATCGATCCACCGATGCCGGGGCCCGTTTTATCGTCAGCCCGACCTTCAAGCCCGAGGTCATCGAGGCAAGCCACGCGCTGGGCCTGCCCTGCATGCCCGGGGCGCTCACCCCCACGGAGATCCTCACCGCCTGGGAGGCCGGGGCCGACATCGTCAAGGTCTTCCCCGCCCACCGGCTGGGGGGCGCGGCCTACCTGCGGGAGGTGCTCGCGCCGCTGCCGCACATCAAACTGATGCCGACCGGCGGCGTCCGGCTGGAATCGGTGGGCGACTGGCTTGAGGCCGGGGCGGTCTGCCTGGGGATCGGCACCAGCTTGATCCGCCCGGACCTGATCGAGGCGGGTGATTTTGAAGCCCTGACCCGACACGCCCGCGCCTTCGTGTCGGCCGTGGACGCTGCCCGATCACAAGGCGATAATTGAGCCCACGGGCGGGTCTGTCCGATAAAGATGTCCGTCTAAGCGCAGCAGAGGTTGCCCGATGTGGGCAAGGCGGCGCTGACACCCAGACACACGTGCTAGGCCCCATCGGCCAGCCTTGACGGAGACATCACCATGTTCAAGAAGACTCTCATGCTTATGCTGACCGCCGCGTTTGTGGTAGCGATCGCCGGCTGCAACACCGTCCACGGCGTAGGCCAGGACCTCGAAGCCGCCGGCGAAGGCATCCAGGACGCGTCTGAGTAGGCGAACAGACAATCCATCTGTAATGTCCCTCTTGGTCACAGCCGCGGATGTATATCCGTAGGCACCACATAGTCATGTGGTGCAATGACCCGTCACATGCTGCGGATGGATTGAGATCGTATTGGAAACTGGAGGGTGCTTACACCGGCAGCGTGATCGTGAAGTCGGTCCCCCGCCCGGTGTCGGCGTGAACGCTTAGATGTCCGCCGTGCTCTTCGATGATCCGTCTCGAAGTCGGCAGCCCAAGGCCCGTGCCGCCGCGCTTGGTCGAGAAGTAGGGCTGGAACACCTTCGCCGTGACCTCCTCGGTCATCCCCGGGCCGGTGTCGGTGACATGGATCCGCAACTCCTCGCCCCCGGCCGATCGGCCGCATTCGGTCCGAACGATCAACTCGTCCGCTCCGCCGTGGGGCTGGTTCTTCTCGCGCGCCTGGGCCATCGCCTGAACGGCGTTGATCAGCAGATTCAGCAGGGCCTGCTTCAGCAGCGGCGCGTCTGCCGAAAGCGTCGAGGGCTCGGCCGAGAGCTGGGTCCGCAGATTGACCCCCGCCTCTCGGGCCTGGGGCTCGAAGAAGTCTATCAACTCCTCAACCAGAACATGCACGTTGATCGGGCAGGGGTCCAGCTCTACCCGGCCGGCGAAGCGCAGGAAGTCTTCGAGGATGTCGCGCAGCCGCAGGGTCTCCCGGCTTAACGATTCGAGACGGCGCTGCACCCGCCCAAGCCCTTCGTGATGGGAATGGCTTAAACCCCCGTCCTTGGAAAGATCCTGCACGTCTTCCTGAAGCAGCTGAACATTCAGGCCGACGGTCGATAACGGGTTCTTGATCTCGTGGGCGAGCCCGCCGGTGAGGGTCCCCAACTCAGCCAGACGCTCCGCCGCCCGGGCGCGCTGCTCGAGTTGGCGGACCCGGCGCTCGGTACGACGCCCCCAGACCGCCGCGACGGGGATCGACGCCAGCACACCGATACCCAAGCCTAGAAACAGGTATGACCACATCGTTCAGGAAGATAGCCCCGCCAAGGCCCGGTGTCACCTGGCGCCAGGATCTCATCGACCGTCCATAGCGTTGGCCGGCCCGCCAGTGAAGGACGGACCCGACACGATCCAACAGACATCACGCCCGCCCTGGGGTGTTATCTAATGCGCTTGGGCTTCAGGCACCAGAGCCCGCTCGACGGTCCGCGCCTGCCAGCCCTTGTCACCCTCGATCAAATCGTAGTTGACGTCTTCGCCGTCCTTCAAGGAGCGGAACCCGTCGCCCTGGATCTGGCTGTAGTGGACGAAGACGTCCTGGCCTTGGGGGCCGGTGATAAAACCGTAGCCCTTCTTCGGATCGAACCATTTAACTTGACCATGTGTCGTCGGCATTGTCTATCTCCTCAATGAGAACGAGGAACCACGTAAACAGAAGTGATACATATTCACGAAAGGTAAACGACCTACGATGACGGGTGAATCCTCACCCAATGCCTTAGAAGAAGAAATGAACCGAGTTTTCCCTCGAGCCGCCCTGCATACCGTGTCGGGCCATGTAACGCCCAACTCATACCGCTTCAATTCAACGACCGGCCTGATTTTGATAGGAAGCCGCTCGCCGTATCCTGCCTAACTTAACAACTTTCCGTCCATGCGCAAAGTCCCATCCGGCTGCCGGGGCCAATTTACCCCGACACGCCTCGTCCGATATTAAACTATTCGGGGCCTAAACGGAAGCGTTTTCTTCCTTTTCGGCCGACTCTTCAGCAATCGCCGCACGCCGGGACAGCTTCACCCGGCCCTGATCGTCGATCAGCAGCACCTTGACCCGTACTTCATCCCCGATCTTGACCACGTCCGAGACCTTCTCGACATAGCCGTCCTGCAACTCGGAGATGTGGCACAGCCCGTCCTGGCCTGGGATGACCTCGATGAATGCGCCGAAGTCCTTGACGGTGGAGACCTTACCGTTGTAGATCTGCCCGACCTTGACCTCGGCGCCGATCTTCTCGATCTCTTCGATGGCCCGCTCGGCTTTCCCAGAACCGACCGCCGAGACGTAGATCGTGCCGTCTTCCTCGATCTCGATCTTGGCACCGGTGTCGGCTTCCAGGGCCCGGATCATCTTGCCGCCTGGGCCGATGAGTTTGCCGATCTTGTCCGGGTGGATCTTGGTGGTCAGCATCCGTGGGGCCCACTTGCTCAATTCCTTGCGGTGAGAGGGGATGGACTCTTCGATCTTCTCGATGATCTGGATCCGGTTGGTCTTGGCCAGCACGAAGGTCTTGCGGATCTGGTCCATGTTCAGGCCACGGATCTTCAGGTCCAGCTGGATGGCGGTGATGCCGTTGCGGGTGCCGGTGACTTTGAAGTCCATGTCACCGAAGTGGTCTTCCTCGCCCTGGATGTCGGTGAGGTAGACGTCTTCCTGACCGGGTTCGTCGGCCTGGATCATGCCGATGCTGATGCCCGCGACCGGGGCCTTGATCGGCACGCCCGCGTCCATCATCGCCAGCGTCCCGCCGCACGCC
>JAJDCV010000056.1 GCA_029260675.1 Phycisphaeraceae bacterium | reverse complement strand
GTACCGCGAGGCGTTCGAGTACCACAAGATGGGGTACGCCTCGGCGATGGCGTGGGTCTTGTTCCTGGTGCTGCTGGTGCTGACGGGGGTGGTGGTGAAGTCGAGCAAGAGCTGGGTGCATTACGAGGGGCTTAAATGATGGCGAGGACAAGCCCCCTGAAGAAGCGGAAGAAGGTCGACGGGCACGCGGTGCTGGTGTATTCGCTGCTGTTTTTCGGCGCGTTGCTGCTGCTGGTGCCGTTCTACTGGATGCTCAGCAACAGTTTGAAGACCGAGGCGGAGGCGCAGAAGATCCCGCCTACGCTGATGCCGATGGCGTCTTACATCGAGTTGGAAGGCGAGTCGCTGGAGGTCTCGTTGGGTGAGAAGTTCGACGCGGACACGACGATCCGAGTCACGGTCAAGATGCCCGAGCACCCGCACGACGGCGAGGAACACGTCGTGGCGCAATCGGATGTGAGCCGTGAGCTGACCCCGCGGTGGGGGAACTATCCCAAGGCACTTGAGCGGATGGACTTCATGGGGGCGCTTGCAAACACGACGGTGATCACGGTGCTGTGCGTGATCGGGCAGATCCTGTCGTCGAGCCTTGTCGGATTCGGCTTCGCACGGTTCCGATTCCGAGGCCGGAACTTCCTGTTCATGTTGATGCTGTCGACGATGATGCTGCCGCCGCAGGTGAGCATGATCCCGTTGTTTATATTGTTCAGGCACCTGGGGATGATCGACACGATCTGGCCGTTGGTGATCCCGATGTGGCTGGGCTCGCCTTTCTACGTGTTCATGTTCCGTCAGTTCTTCACGCAGGTGCCCGAGGAGCTGGTCGAAGCCGCAAGGATCGACGGCGCGAGCAACACGATGATCTACTGGCGGCTGATGCTGCCGTTGTCCGGGCCGGTGATCGCAATCGTGGCGATCTACACGTTCATGTTCGTGTGGAACGACTTCCTGGGCCCGTTGATCTACCTGAACAGCCCCGAGAACCGCACCCTGACGTTGGCGCTCAACGCCTTCAACGGGAACTACGGGGTCAGCGACGTTCAACTGCTGATGGCGGCCAGCTTCGTGACGATGCTGCCGTGCATCGTCCTGTTCTTCGCTGCGCAAAGGTACTTCGTGCAGTCGACCGCGGCGAGTGGATTGAAGGGGTGAGGGGCGGGACTCCGTTAGCCGGACGCATCTGTAGATACGGTTTCATGCGGATCACGATTGAAACCCGCGCCATCATTACAGGCCAATCCCCCGGCAGAGCCGGGGGCTGAGGGTAGAGCGGTCGCCCATGGATTAATCAGAATCCATCCGGTATCAAGATTGGAATAATCCCCGGGGCGCCTGGGTTGCGCTCCTAACAAGGAGCGCGCACCATGTCTCAAGACGATTCGGTCTCTCAGACCCTGCCCCCCGCAACGGCCCCGACCCCTAAACCCGAAGCTGCCCCACCCACGACCTATTGGACGCCAACCCGTCTGCTGATGGGTGCGGTGATGGCGTTGGTGGCGGTGGGTGTGGTCGCGTATGTGCAGTGGGACGAGGTGGATCGGCTGTTGAACCCGCCGCCGCCGGTCGCGGAGCACCGGTTCGCTTCTAATCCAGCAGTAGATTCCTCGTTTGATATGAGTGATCTTCGTTTGCCGGAGGACCAGATCAGACGCGGCGGACCGCCCAAGGACGGGATCCCGGCGTTGACCGATCCCAAGACCGCGCCGGTCGGGCAGGCCGAGTTTATGCGCCCGGAGGATCGGGTGGTCGGTGTGACGGTCCAAGGCGAGAGCCGGGCGTATCCGATCAAGGTGTTGAATTTCCACGAGTGCTACAACGACGTTCTGGGCGGGGTGCCGATCGCGGTGATCTTCTGCCCGCTGTGCGATTCGGTCAGCGTGGTGGACCGACGGCTAAACGGCAAGAGGTACGAGTTTGGGATTTCCGGGATGCTGTACAACTCCAACGTGCTGCTGCACGACCGCACGGATCAGGCGCTGTGGTCCCAGGTCGGGTTCATGGCGGTCAGCGGGCCGAACGCCGGGGAATCCCTGAAACACCTGGATAGCTGGGAGATCACGACGTTTGCGTTGTGGAGCGAGGCGCAGTCGGAATCGACCGTCGCCACGCTGGACACCGGGCATTACACGCCGCAGCGCTACGGCGGTTCGGCGTATGAGCCCTACTTCCAGACCGACCAGTTGATGTTCCCGGTGGCGCATACCGACGATCGGTTTGCCAACAAGTACGCGGTGATCGGTGTGATGGTGGGCGAGACGGCCAAGGCGTACCCTATCGAACTGGTAACCGGCGCACCGGGCGGGCGGATCGAAGACGCGGTCGGCGGCGGGCGCGTGGTGATCGAGTCGTTGGGGGAGACCGGCGAGGTCCGTATCGCCGAGGTCCCCGACGGGGCGAAGGCGCTGCACACGTTCTGGTTTGCCTGGTACGCGTTCCATCCGGGGACCGAGGTGTATCAGGTGGAATAGCACGATATCAGATCAAGGGCTGCGGGTTCGGGTGGGAACATAAACACGGTGATTGCCGTGAAACGGCAAGCCCTCAGGCTGCCTCTAACATTGGGTTGGTTCTGAAACCACGGTGTTTCACCCGTGCTGTAACGTTGTGGCGCGGCTGTGCGTAATTCACTTCGGACGTACTTTGATCTTTACTTGACGCTTCCTGATCCGTACCATCATTGGGCGGTGGGATTCATATGGAGGACGCATGATCAGGCGTGAATCAGCGGTTGCCGGGAGGATCCACGAGCTGTTGTTCATCTCTGTGGTGTTGTGGTTTGCGTGTGGGTCTATGGCCGAGTCGTCGGGTGAGCCGTTGTCACCGCATCAGTCGGCCCGGCATGTGTTGGATCGGTTGGCGTTTGGGCCTGGGCCGGGGGACGTGGACCGGGTTGAAGCGATGGGCTGGGAGGCGTGGGTGCGGGGGCAGCTCGATCCCAAGTCGGTCGAGAACGATGCGTCTGACAAGTACGTCCTGGAACACTTCCCGTCGTTGGCGATGACGATGGACCAGGTGTGGGCGGCGTACAACCCGCCATACGAGAGCGACCCGCCGACACAGGCCCAGATCCAGAAGCGCAATGAGCTGCGCTACAAGCTAAGCCAGGAGCTGGTCGGGTCGGTGATCTACCGGGCGGTGTACAGCGAGCGGCGGTTTGAGGAGGTGATGGCCGAGTTCTGGCGCAACCACTTCAACGTCGATCAGGGCAAGGACGAGGTGCAGTACCTCGCGGCGCACTACGAGCAGACGGTGATCCGCCGGCATCAGTTCGGGAAGTTCTCTGACATGCTGCTGGCGTCGGCGCGTCACCCGGCGATGCTGATCTACCTGGACAACGACGTCAGCCAGAAGCCGTTGACCGATCGTGAGAAGCGGATGCTGGTGCGTTACGAGGGGCGTAAGTACCAGCCCCGGTCGGTGGCGGCGATCGGGCGACAACGCGGGCTTAATGAGAACTATGCGCGCGAGTTGATGGAACTGCACACGCTGGGCGTTCAGAACGAGAACCGTAAGGGCGGGTACAGCCAACGGGACGTAACGGAGCTGGCGCGTTTGCTGACGGGGTGGACCGCGGGCCGGCCCCGGGGTGAGTCGACGGGGTATGGGTTCATATACAGGGAAAGCGTGCACGACGAAGATTCCAAGCGTGTGCTGGGGATGCGGTTTGACGGGCGGGAAGGCGAGGCGGGGGGCGTTCGGTTTATCCGTGCGTTGGCGGAGCACGAGCAGACCGCGCGTTTTATCTCGCTGAAGTTCTGCAGGTACCTGGTTAACGACGACCCGCCCGCGGGTTTGGTCGACGAGGTGGCACGGGTGTTCGTGGAGACCGACGGCGACCTGGCCGAAGTTTATAAGGCGATTCTGTTCAGTGACACCTTCATGGCCCGGGCGAATTACCGGGCGAAGTTCCGCACGCCGTTCGAGTTCGTGGTGGCGTCGCTGCGGGCGACCGGCGCGGAGGTGACGGGTTTTGGTGGGACGCAGGAGGCGTTACGGCGGATGGGTCAGCCGGTGTATCGGTGCGTTGACCCGACGGGTTACAGCGACACGGCCGAGGCTTGGCTGGACCCGGGGGTGCTGGTGTACCGCTGGGATTTTGCTTTGCGTCTGGCGCGGGGTCAGGTGCCGGGCGCGCGCATCCCTGATGCGTTTTGGCGTGGGTTACCCAAAGAAAAGCCCTCGGCACTGAAGCGGGCATTGGCCGAGGCGTTGCTGGCGGAGGGCACGGGTGGCGAGGGCTGGGGCAACATCGAGCAGGCGTTGGGCAAGAAGCCCGAACCCGAGCATGCGGCGGGGCTGGTGCTGGGTTCTCCGATGTTCCAGGAGCAGTGATACGAGGAGGCAATATCACCGCGAAGGCGCGAAGAGCGCGAAGGCCGAAGAGTCAGAAATTTGACAGGATGACAAGATGGACAGGATTGAGTATTCGACCGAACCCTCTTCTTGTCTTGAGCATCCTGACATCCTGTCAACTCTTCTTCTTGTCTTTCTTCGCGTCTTCGCGGTTCATCGGTATGGGTGGTTACTAGAGGCAGGAAAGAAAGGCGGTGCGTGATGGCGACGACCCGGCGGCAGTTCATTAAACAGACGGGTTCACTGGCGCTGGGTGCGGCGGGTCTGGGTGCGTTGGGGGCAAGGACGGTATTTGGTGCCGCGGACGGTGCGACGCCGGGGAAACCGACGTTGGTGGTGTTGTACCTGCGTGGGGGTTCGGACCCGTTGAGTGCGTTGATCCCATATGGTGACCGGACGTACTACAACATCCGGCCGACGATCGCGGTGCCCAAACCCGTGGGCGAGAACCCGCGTGCGCAGGTGATCGCGCTGGACGATTATTTTGGTTTCCACCCGTCGATGGCGGGGTTGGCGCGGCTGTTTAAGAAGGGATTGATGGCACCGATCGTCAACGCCGGGTCGACCCACCCCACTCGGAGCCATTTCGATGCGCAGGACTTTATGGAGCGTGCGGCGCCGGGGGTGAAGTCGGTGACGGAGGGTTGGCTGAACCGCTACCTTTACATGACCAAGACGGGTGGTGATTCGGACCTGCGTGCGGTGTCGTTTCAGCCGGTGCTGCCGAGGTCTTTGCGTGGTCAGTACCCTGCGTTGGCGGTGCCGGAGGCCGATGCGCAGAGTGCGGCGGCTGCTTTCGCGGGTCTGTACGGTTGTGACGATGCCAAGGCGACGGCCAAGGCACAGGCGTCGGGTGGATCGGACAAGTCGGCCGACGCTGATGAGACCGGCCGGGCCGGTGGCCGGGAACGGATCATTGATGCGGGGGCGCAGGGGATTGCGCGGCTGGGTCGGCTTAACGAGGTGCTGAAATCAGACAACTATAAACCAAGCGCGAAATACCCCGACACGGTTCTGGGCGGGCAGTTCCGTGATATCGCCAAGCTCATCAAGGCACGAGCCGGGCTGGAGGTGGCGGCGATCGATTACAACGGGTGGGACCACCACGCGATGCAGGGTGCGAGCTACGGCGTGTTCAATAACATGATGGGCAACGTGTCGAGAACGATCGAGGCGTTTGTCGAAGACCTTGGACCTGTGATCGATCGGACGGTGGTGCTGACGATGAGCGAGTTTGGGCGTACGGCGCGTGAGAACGGCAACAGCGGGTCGGACCACGGGCACGGCGGGTACATGCTCGCGGTCGGCGGGCCGGTCAACGGCGGGAAGTTCTACGGCAAGTGGACCGGGCTTAGCAGCCGATCGTTGTATGAAGGCAGAGACCTGCCGGTGCATACCGATTTCCGGGACGTCTTCGCTGAAATACTCGCAGGCCTGTACGGATTCCAGGCCGACGATCATCAGTTCTTTCCTGAGTACGACGCCAAAGAGAAGGCGCTTGGGTTGATTAAAACGTGAACGCCCCGCTTTCACTGATCGCCACGTAATATTATATATTTCAACAAGTTACACCGGTCGCCCGTATGGGGCGTTTGGCGTAAGTTGCGCTTGGGCTTGACCCCGGGAACGAAAGGCCGACACTGGTAGGCATATCGCCCGCCACTTCTTCGGCGGGTGGGCGTCATGATCGGTGGGCACTTCTAGGATTGGTGGGCAACTTATGAGCGAAACGGAACAAAGCGGCGCGAAAGGATTGAAATTTTCGATGACACGTCTGATGGTAACCATCCTGGTGGTGATCCTGATCGCGGTCGTGGCGTACAAGGCCGGGCTGGAGCAGGTCCCCAAGGGAGATTCGGCACGGACGATGGCGATCTTCGGGCTGGATAAACCCCGGCCGACGATGCTGGCGAAGATCTACGCGGATGCCGACGGCGACATGGTGGCGGACTCCCCGCAAGAGTCCGGCCGATGGGTCGATCCGCAGGCGATTTTGTTCTCCTACGTCGCGGCCCCCAACGCCCATGTGTATGAGAAGGCCTGGCAGCCTCTGGTCGAGCACCTGTCCCAGGTCACGGGCAAGCCGGTGCAGTACGTGCGTTTTGAATCGGCGCGCGATCAGATGCTCGCGCTGCGCGAGGGGCGGCTGCATGTGACGGCGGTGAACACCGGCAACGTGCCCGAGGCGGTGAACGTGTACGGGTTCGTCCCCGTCGCTTCGCCCGCCAAGGAAGACGACAGCCACGGGTACACGATGACGATCATTGTCCCCGCCGAGAGCACTAT
>JAJDCV010000055.1 GCA_029260675.1 Phycisphaeraceae bacterium | reverse complement strand
GCCAAAGTCAACTTCGATGGCCACATCTCCAGCCCGAAGACCGGTTACCACATCGTGCTTGCACGTGACTGGTTCGACTCGGGCAATGCCGTCATCCTCGAAGAGTACAACATCAACCACCAGATCAACGACAACCTCCAGGTTGCGGCCGGTCTGATGCAGCACCCGTTCCAGCGTGAGGACCTGGTCGACTCGACCCGCCTGCTCGCGGTCGAGCGCACCCCCACCAATGAGTTCTTCACCCTCAACCGTGCCGAGGGCATCCGCCTGCGGTACAACGACGGGCCCCTGCTGATCAACTTCATGGTCGGTGACGGTGCCGACTCGGAACGCTCTGATTTCGAGGACGACGAATCCGAACTCGCTGTGACCGGTCGTATCGACTACCTGATCGAGGGCGAGCGGGAACAGCTCGACGACTTCACCGGCTGGAGCGGTGAGGGCCAGGCCCTGAACATCGGTGGTGCCTACCACATCGAATACGGCGACGGCCGCAACGGCGGGACCGACAACTACCACGCACACACGATCGACGTGCAGTGGGAGAACGGCCCGTTGAACATCTTCGCCGCCTACACCGGCGCGACGATCGATCCGGACTCGTCCGGTTCCAGCGACCGTGACATGGACGGCTTCGTCGTCCAGGGCGGCGTCCACGTCGTGCCCGACAAGGTCGAAGTCTTCGGCCAGTGGTTCTTTATCGACGGCGACGTCGCGGGTGAAGACGAGTTCGACGGCTGCGTCTTCGGCGTGAACTACTACATCAACGGTCACCGGTCCAAGCTGACCGCCGATGTGATCTTCCTGAACGAGATGGCCCCGACGTCCAACCCGTTCGGCGACAGCATCACGACCTCCCGGCTTGGCCTGATCTCGGGTGATGAAGACGAGATGGCGGTCCGCTTCCAGTGGCAATTGGCGCTGTAAGCACCCATCTCTACACCCCTCGTGCTACCACGCCCCCGGGCATACCGCCCGGGGGTTTTTTTATGCGCGATCTTCTGGCCGCCACACCAGGGGCAAGGGAATAACCACGAAATCGCTAAGAAGATTTGCCGTGAATGAACGAAAATCAACGCGGATAGGACCTGAATCCGGATCTTATCCGCGTTCTTCTGCGTTTATCCCTGTTCCTATCTTCTTGTATTTTCGCGTCTTTGTGGCAGACGGGCTTGGCAAGTGTCTCAGAGGCTCCCAGATTCAACGCCCGCGACGAGTTGGCCGATATATCGGGCATGTCCAGCATCACCCCCGCAGCCGCATCCAGCCTCGCCCAGGCACAACTGGCGCAGGAGGTCGGCACCCGGGTCGCCGTCAAGACGCTCGACGCGGCGAAGGCCCAGGGTGACGCAGCTATCTCACTGCTCCAGGCGGCTGCGGATTTCCAGCAGCAGGCCCTGGGTAACCTCGAGCCCCACAAGGGCCAGGCACTGGACGTGACGGCTTAGCTCAACGCTCCACCGCCACATTCGTTTCCAAGACACCACAACCCCACGTCCGATAGGCGTGGCATTCTTGTGTGGTGGATTCCATCGTGGCGGTGATTACCCGATTACTTCCCCAACCGCCTTCACCACCTGATCGTGGATCAGGCCATTGGTGGCGATGACGCCGCGGTTGTGTTCGAGCTTTCGGCCGTGGGTGAAGTCCAGGGGCTTGCCGAACGCGTCGGTGACGGTGCCCCCGGCCTCCTGAACCACGATCGACCCGCCGGCGTGGTCCCAGATCTTCTCGCGGTATTCGGAACTGGTCGGCAGCCTCAGGTAGATCGACGCCTCACCCCTTGCCACGGCGGCGTACTTGGCCTGGCTGTCCATGCGGACCGGCTCGGCGGTGATCCCCAAAGCGTCGGCGACCCTCGCGGAGTCGCTCTGGTTGCTGTGGCCTGACTCGACCGATTCGCAGAACCTTGCCTTGGATGTGTCGTCTACGGCACTGACTCGGACCGGCGAGCCTTCATCCGTCGCGGTGTTCAACGGCAGTGAAACCGCACCCCGCCCAAGCAGGGCGGCCATCAGCACCCCCGATTCACCCAGGCTCCCCGCGGCCCCCGATTCGCCTGACCTCCCGCCGTGATCCGCATGCAGGTTCGGGCAGCCTAAAACACCCAGCACAACCCGGCCGTCCTCGATCAACGCCAGGGCGATCGCGTATTGTTCGGCCCGCAGAAACCCCTTGGTCCCGTCGATCGGGTCGAGTGTCCAGTAGCGCTGAGTATGCCCGTCCGGCACCGCGCCGCCGTGGTCGATCCAGTCAAGCACGTCGTGCTTCGTCGCCGAGCCCAGGGCCTTGGTGGCGTGGCTTACGACCGAGTCCAGCAGGCCGGCATTGCCCGGCTCGCGCAGCTCCTTAGCGTCCTCTTCTCCAACGATCGGGTCATCCGGGAAAGCGTCGGCCAGGGCCTTGCAGATCACGGCCTGACTGGCGTAGTCGGCAACCGTCACGGGGCTGCGGTCTTTCTTCTCAAGCGTGTCCGCGGTGACCAGGTGCTGCTGCACCGCCTGTGTCACGGTCGACGCCAGCCGGACCGCCGCGATCGCGGTTTTCAGTTCGTGTGTGATTTGCATCGGGGTATTCACTCTCCGTCTCGGTGTGGTCGAGATGGGAGTGTAGCGGAATGTACGTGAACATTCACAGGTCAGATTAGTACCGAATACTATCTGAATGCTTCACCCGAAATAATCGACTCCAAGAACTGCCTGCGCTCAATGGTCAAATTCTTGTGTGGTGTGTAACCGTCTTCATCAGGTTCGGCTTGCAACCTAAGTAACTCGTCAGAAGCTGCTTGAGCAAGTGCGACACGTTCATGTGGCGTGGCACCAGACATGTCTGAAAAGATACTTTCCAATTGCTTAACTGCAACATCCGGATTGAGCTCGGATTCCTCAGTGAATTCGAAGAATTCAAGAGATCGCAAAACAATCTGGGAGAGCGTTTTCATTCGTGTCACCCGATCGTTCGACGGTTATTAAATGTCTGCTCAATACCCGCCACCACCGACGTGGGTGGCGAGGTTGTGGAAGCGGGTGGTCGAGCCGTGGAAGTGGAGCTTGACCGAGCCGGTCGGGCCGTTTCGCTGCTTGGCCATGATGACCTCGGCGGTGTTGGTCTCTTCGTAGTCCTCCTCGCCGCGGTGGAAGTAATCCTCGCGGTGGAGCATCATGACGACGTCGGCGTCCTGCTCGATCGAGCCGGACTCGCGCAGGTCGCTCATGCGCGGGCGGTGGCCTTCCCGTTGCTCGGCGGCTCGGTTGAGCTGGCTGAGGCATATGACCGGGACATTCAGTTCACGCGCGAGAGCCTTGATCCCCCGGCTTAGGTTGGAGACTTCCTGCTGACGGCTCTCGGACCCGGGGGCGCTCATCAGTTGCAGGTAGTCGACAAAGATCGCCTTGATGTCGTGACGCGCGGCGAGCCGACGGGCCTTGGCACGCAGGCCCAGCAGCGTGAGCCCGGGCGTGTCATCAATGAAGAGGGGCGCTTCGGAGAGTTCGCCAACGGTCAGGGCGAGCTTGCCGAAGTCGTCCGGGCCGAGCATGTTCCTGCGCAGCTTGTGCGAATCCACGCCGGAGCGCGAGCACAGCAGCCGCTGGGCGAGTTGCTGGCGTGACATTTCCAGGCTGAACACGGCGCAGGGCTGCTTGCTGGTCGCGGCCATGTACTCGGCCATGTTCAGCGCCAGCGCGGTCTTGCCCATCGAGGGACGGGCGGCGACGATGATCAGCTCCCCGGGCTGCAGGCCGTTGGTCATCTCATCCAGCTCGCGGAACCCGGTCTCGATCCCGGTCCGCATCCCGTCGTCGGTCTGGAGGTTGTCGTAGGTCTCCTGGAGCAGCTCGCCCAGCTCGGCGGCGTCCTGGGTGGTCTTGCTCTCGGCGATCTCGAAGATGTCGCGTTCGGCTTTATCCAATAGCTCGCCGACCGGCTCCGAGGAGTTGTAGCAGTCGTCGAGGATCCGCCCGGCCGACTCGATCAGCTTACGCAACGCGGCTTTTTCGTGGACGATATTGGCGTAGTACACGGCGCTCGCGGCGGAGGGCACGGACTCGGCCAACTCGATGAGGTAGTCCAGCCCGCCGATCTGTTCGAGCTGGCCCTTGTCTTCCAGCCGCTGCTTGAGCTGGACCATGTCGATCGACTGGACCTGGTCGTAGAGCTCGACGAGGGTCTCGTAGATCGCGGCGTGGGCGGGCTTGTAGAGGTCTTCGGGCCCCTTGAGGATCTGGATCACCTCGCCGCAGACACGCCAGTCCAGGATCAGCGAACCCAGCAACGCACACTCGGCCTCCAGCGCGTGCGGCGGGAGCTTGTCGAACAGCTTGGACACATCGACCCGACGGACTTCCATCGGCGGCCTGAATCGCTTAGATGTTTGCGTGGGCGCGGTGCTCATGTGGGGGGCATCCTCCGTGATTGGGCCCATGATACCACGCGTGGCAAGGCCCCTGCGAGCCCGGTATAGCCTGTTTGGAAGCTGTCGGTAATCGTGTTGGCCCGACTCCCCACAAGTGCGGCCGGTCTGTTTAGCGGGCGATCACTGATCGCCGGTTTTGACTGACCCGTTGGGTCAACGCGCGGATCTGCGATCCGCCGCTAAACCGGTGGACGGAGGCGGGAGGGGTTTTAAGGCTGCGGGTCAATCCTCGGATGGGGGCGGGTTTTCGAGGAAGTCGGCCAGTTCGGTGAGGGTTGGGCTGTGGGCGTTGCGGACGTAGAAGCCGGAGGTGTGGGTGCCGGTGCAGACGGATTCAAGGACGCCTAAGCCGGCGAGTTGGGCGAGGCAGAAGCCGGCGTTGAAGTTGTCGCCGGCACCGGTGGAGAGCTTGGGTTTGGCGGTGAAGGGCCCGAAGTATCGGCCGGTCTGGACCGCTTCGCCAGATCGTACGGCGGCGGCGGCGCTCTTGCGCGGGTGGATCACGACGCCGTAGATGTTCAGCTTCTCGCACAGCGCGGCGCAGGTGGATTCGATCGCGTCTTCGGGGTCGCCATCGATCTTGACACCCAGCACATCGGCGACCTGGGAAGACTCGCTTAGGTTCAGGCCGAGGATCACATCCGCTTGGGCGTCGAGTTTGCTGACCAGCCCCAGCACGCCGGCGATGTCTTCGCGCGTCCGCTTGGCGGGGTCGGCCAGGTCGATGAAGATGAGTTTGCGCTCACCGGTAAGCAGGTCGGCGTCGAGCATCTCTTGCCAGATCGTTTCCATCCTCGGGAGCATGGTCCAGTTGACCATCCCGATCAGCCGGCTTTGAGTGACAATGTTCTTAAAGATGTCTGCCCCCATCACGTTTTCGATGGCTGTGTAATCCAGGCCGATCAGGGATTGATACTTGCCCATCAGCAGCTTGCCATCGGTGAACTCCAGGGCATCGGTCATCCCGGGGTTGGCCACCGAGTGGACGGTGGCGTGCTTGGCGAAGTCCTGAAAAACAGGGTGCAACTCGGGGTGTCCCAGAGCGCCGATGTAGGTCACATCGACCCCGGCGGCGGCGAGCGCGTTGGCCATGATCGGGCCGTTACCGCCTAGCTTGTCCAGCGTGTTGACCAGCTCGAAGTTGGAGCTGTGCCCGGCGGCGGCGGAGATTCTTGCACCGAAGCGATCAATCGTGGGGATCGGTTCGTACTGATCTACGCCGGTGCGTGTATCGACGACCTGGATGATCGAATCGACGAAGCCGTCGAAACCCAGGAGGACGGGCGTTGAGCCGGCGCTTGCGGCAAACGAGCGCAGGCCGGCGGCGGCTTGGCGGGCGGTTTCGACGCGGTCGGTCATCGGCGGGCTCCTGAGTCTGCAAGCGGGATCGGCGTATCCGTATGAAGCCCGGCAAGATTAGCAGAACCAGTCCCAGCCGCAACGGACCGAAGACCTGATCTGATACCCTGTGCACAACCTCTCTATACGGGGCCCAACGGGTGAAACAAGCGTGAAACAGAGCAGCGAAAACCCGAGCGAACCCAAGTACGGGCTGGTCGATGCGGCGATGGTGCCGCTATTCCGGCCGGTGATGGCGGTACGGCGGGCGGACCACCTGACGATGTGGCGTGCGTGGATCGTGCACTGCACCGGGCTTGTGATGATTGTGGTGGTAATCCTGCTGCTGATCGGATACGAATCGCAGGGTCGACACGCGACGTTCGTTGGTGGCGTGTCAAAAACCATGGAGATCGTTGGTGAATTGATCCGCGAAACCGATGAGCCGGCGGAGTGGGCGGGGCTGATCGCGGGGATATTGTTAATCGAGGCCTGTGTCTGGCTGGCGGCGGTGGCGGGGATGTCGTGGTGCGCCCGGGAAGAGAAGTTTCGACACAGTCATCAACGAGCCTTGCGCCGGCTGTGGCTGCTGACCCCACACGCGGCAACCGTGATCGGCGTCGTGGGTGTGGCGTTGATTTATATTGAACGGAGTCAGTGGATGACCCACCGTAATGTACATCCGATCAATTACGGTGTGCCGCTTATCAGTTTGATCGTCGCGGCCGGTTGTTTCTGGTCATTGTGGGTATTACTCAAAGCGCTGGGCTGCCGACCATCGCCGGCGATGTGTCGGTGGCCGGCGCGTTGTGAAAACTGTGGGTATCAGTTGGCGGGGCTTTCGCATAGGCTGGATTGCCCGGAGTGCGGGCGCGAAATCTATAAGACGTTGTACCGTTCACCCAGGTTGGGGGGCATCACGGTCAAGGGCCTGGGTGATTGGCTGCGTGTGTCTTGCCAATCGATCAGGAGGCCGACGGCGTTGGGTCAACGGATCCAAGTGATGTCGTCGGACACGAGCCACCAAAAATGCTTGGCCATCAGCTTGTCCATGGTGGCGGTGACCATCCCATCCGCAGCCGCGGGGGCGGTGATAATGGATTATTTACTCAGCGAGCACATGAACATATTAGATCGCGGGTGGGGCGAAGCGGTGATAGTGGCATCGGCTCTCGGGACGATGATGGTCGGCACCACGGCGTTAGTCGTGCTGGGTATCGCCGGGCTGACGGGGATGATCGCGGGCTGGCACCGAAAACGGAACATGATGCCGGCATCCATCCGGGTGGCGTGTTACCAAAGCGGGTTTGCGGTTCTGTGGGCGCTGGTGTTCTGGTTCAGCATGGGGTTGTTCGTGGTCGTGATGGAACTGGACCTGCTTTCCCCGATCTCGGCGAAATACAACATTGCCTCGGAGAAGCTGGTCTTCGCCTGGCATTACGCTGTGGTGGGAACGGGCCTGATCATCTACGGGATACTCGTCGAGCGGGCGACCAAGGCGACGAAACACGCCAACTGGTAAACACGTCATGTGGCGGTCGGGATAGCAAGCGAATATCCTAGCCGGATCATGACGCATACCTACGATTACACCGCGATCGAATCGCGCTGGCAGGACGCCTGGGAGAGCCGGGGCACGTTCCGGGCACCCAACCCCGGGGACGACCGGTTCGATGCTGATCGGCCCAAGTTCTACGTGCTGGACATGTTCCCCTACCCGTCGGGGGTCGGGCTGCATGTCGGGCATCCGTTGGGGTACATCGCCACGGATATTGTCTCACGCTACAAGCGGATGACCGGGCACAACGTGCTGCACCCGATGGGTTACGACGCCTTCGGCCTCCCGGCGGAGCAGTTCGCGGTCGAGCACGGCGTACACCCGAAGATCACGACCGACAAAAACATCACCAACATGACCCGTCAGCTCAAACGGCTTGGGCTTTCCTACGACTGGGACCGCTGCCTGGAGACGACCGACCCGGGGTATTACAAGTGGACGCAGTGGATTTTTCTGCAACTCTACAAGAGCTGGTTCAACCCGGTGGCGCAGAAGGCAGAGCCGATCAGCGAGTTGGTCCAGGCGTTGGAGGCGGGTGATTACG
>JAJDCV010000054.1 GCA_029260675.1 Phycisphaeraceae bacterium | reverse complement strand
CCGCGGCGAAGCTAGCGTGTAGCGACTGGGTCTTGCTGGTCGATCCCGACGAGGTGATCCCGCCTGCTTTGGCTGACGATATCCGTTCCGCGATGACGAAACACCCGCATGCCGGTGCCTTTAGCCTGCCGATGTGGTTCTACTTCAAAGGTAAACGGCTTGCGGGCACGGTCTGGGGCACGCTCACCTTCAAGCAACGCCTGATCCATCGCGATCGCTGCGATCTGCTGCCGTTGTGTAACCGCATCAGTCAACTCAAGCCCGGCCAGCGCGACGTCCGTATCCCGCACACCGGCGGCAACCACATGCAGCACTACTGGTCCGACTCCTATACGGATCTGATGCACAAGCACTTCGTGCGCTACGCGCACACTGAGGCCGCCGCGATCGTTGCCCAAGGCGGGCGGTTCGGCTTCCGGTCAGGGTTCATCACACCGCTGGTCGAGCTAAAGAAATCACTCAAGGACTTCGACGGCTGGCGGATCGGATCGCGCGGCTGGCTACTCAGCGGCATCTATTTTGGGTACACACTTGCCAGCCAATGGCTGACGCTTTGCTACCAATGGCGCGGCGCCTCGGTTGATGACACGGTTGCTCACCCGTTGCCTAAGGTGACTGAAGAAATCACAGACGCTTCACGGCGGAGACTCGCGGCATGAGTGATCTACACACCGACAGCATATCGATGCCCCGCATCACAATCATCACGCCAAGTTTCAACCAGGCCGACTACCTGGAAGAGACGATCTGCAGCGTCCTGGACCAGGGCTATCCCAACCTGCAATACGGCGTGATCGACGGCGGATCGACCGACCACTCCACGGACATCATCGAGAGCTACCGCGACCGGTTGGACTTCGTGGTGATCGAGCCGGACGGCGGGCAGACCGAGGCGATCAACAAGGGGCTGGCCCGGGCGGACGGGGAGATCGTCGGCTGGTTGTGTTCAGACGATACGCTGTTGCCGGGGGCGTTGGAGACAATCGGTAGGCACTTCGCGACGCACCCTGATGATGACTGGATCGCGGGGGGCTGCCGGATGATTAACTCTGTCGGCAAGGTGACCGAGGCCGTGTTCCCCTGCGGGGATTTCACGCTTCCCGGTGTGATGTTGCGCGGCGAGGGCCGCCCGTTTAACCTCCCCCAGCCCGGGGTATTCTGGCGGCGGTCGCTACACGACCTGCTTGGCATGCTCGACGAATCGTTGCACTACTGCATGGACTTCGAATTCTGGCTGCGTCTGATCGAATCGGGCCGTCGGCCGACGCTGTTGAACAGTGAACTGGCGACCTATCGACTGCACGAATCGAGCAAGAGCTGCGCCGAGCCGAACGGATTTATCAGGGAGCACCTGCGGGTCGAGGGCGGCTACGCCCGGTCGCTGCCGCTGCCGCAGAGGCTGCTGGTCCAGCGTCGGCTTGGTTACATGCACCGGGCCTGTGTGATCCACGAAACACAAGGACGGGTGTGGCCCGAGGTGATGCGCCGCCCGTGGTGGCTGCTGTCACACCAGGTCCGTCAAGCCATCATGCACCACGAACGACGCGCGGCGTAACCGCAATTTGAACACTGATTGATAAACGCTCGTACATTGTGATACGACACACTTCCCGCGTTCGGTGTACTTGGTTTGATGGGCCAACACGCGGATCTACGATCCGCCGCTAAACGGTAAGGCAGAGAGTTACATCGACGTCCTCCGGCAGGGGCTCGAAGCAGTAGACTTTGACTTCGGGGTAGCGTGCGGCGAAGTAGACGGCGGAGGCCCCGATGTTGGCCCCGATGTCGAAGATAATCTCAGGCTCGATCTCGCCGGGCAGGCGGTACTCCGAGCCGTCACAGAGGATCTGCTCGAAGATGGCGGCGTCGAGTGTGCCACCGCGGACGTGCAGGGTGTACACCTTGCCATTGAAGCGTGCACGGACGGGTCGGATGCCCCGGCGGGTCCAATAAAACTGTGTTTAGGTATTCAACTCCGCCGACCATTTCGCGCGGTGTGCGAACGGGGATGCCCTGAACAGGCAACGTCTCGCGGCGGATTTCAGGGTTGATCTTATCGGCATCCGATGAGTCCCCGCACGGGCGGGCTACACCCATACAGCCGTCATCATCGTCACAAACCGACCTTGGCTTCACAGGAAATGTGGGTTTACGGGCATTTGCTGTGGATTGGTGGGGGGATATGCCGGTTGTAACGATTTTTTCGGTTCTGAGGTTAAGTCGCCCCCCGGCCGAGTCGATCCCCGGGGTAGAGACCCAGTTAAGGAACCCTCCATGCCCAGCACGACCCCGCCGCGTATCACGATTATCACCCCCAGCCTCAACCAGGCCGACTACCTGGAACGCGCGATATGCAGCGTGCTGGATCAGGGTTATGAGAGCCTGGAATACATCGTGATCGACGGCGGGTCCACAGACGGCAGCACCGAAATCATAAGCCTGTACGAAGACGATCTGGCTTATTGGCAGAGTGAAACCGATGGCGGACCGACCGACGCCATCAATCAGGCGATTCAGAGGGCGACGGGCGACATCATCGCGGTGTTGAATGCAGACGACCTGTACCTCCCGGGTACGCTCGACAGAGTTGCTAAACGTATGACCCAGGAAGACTCGCCCGTCTGGGCGGTAGGGCACTGCCTGCGTATCGGCGAGATGGACGATCAACTCGGGCAACTCAACGCCGTGGCACCCCGAGACCTGGCCGGTTTCCTACAGCACGATTCGGGCTTCCTGCCCAACTCGGCGTCGTTCTACCGCCGCAGCGTTTTTGATGCCTACGGCTGTTTCGACCCGCAGATGCGTTACGCCTTTGGTTACGAGCTGCACTGCCGGCTGATGGCCCAGGGACAGAAGCCGGCGATCATCCCCGCCGTGCTTTCAGCTCACCGCGAGCACGCACACAGCCAGAGCGCCCGGAACGTCCTCCAGAGTGGGGCCGAGTTTATCGACGCCGCCGCACGGTATGCCGACCGATTGACTTTTGATAAGCGGCACCTCCTCTGGAGCAACATCGACGAACGTCGGCGGATCTACGCCCTGGCGCGGTCCGAGACGCTGGCCAGCCGGTCGCGCGGCTACCTCTGGCGTCAGCTGCTGCGTCGGCCCTGGTGGCTGGCCAACGACCACTACCGCCAGACCCTGCTGCGTGGGGTCACGCACCCGTCAGGAAAAGCGGTGCGTGTGGATGCCCCGGCCCGGCGGGCGGCCTGATCCACCCGCGGATCGGCCCGGCGGCGCGGAATTATTAGAATCTCTCTACGTGAAGAAGAGCCTCATGGATGGGGCTTTTTTTCTTTGTTGCGATGTCGACAACGCTTGAGGAGAGTTTAGAACACCCCCCGGAGCTAGGGGCCGTTTCGCCAACTCCTGTGCGTTCAGCACAGGGAAACGCACTTGGGGATTTTGACACACGCTTGCTGGGGCCGTTTACAAACCGGAGCTCTGCCTGAGCACGCGCCACAACATTTGGATTGCGGGTCACGGCGATGAATCCGTGCGTGCAGCTATTAATGCTTTTTTAGAAAAGCCATAATGACTTATCGTTCCTTTTATCACCTCTTAAACACTTTCTGTAAATGGCTGGAAGCGATGAATGTTGGAAATCGTCATATACGTTTGACCTGGCGGCCAGGACCCGTCCGCTAGACGCCATCGGTAAAACGCCTATCGTATCGGCATGAATCCCAAGCTGATCTCGGTGATGGTGTTTGTGATCCTGATCGTGGCGGTGGTGCCGTTGGTCTTGCGCCTCCGCATGGGCCAGAGACCCGACCCGGTCATGCTCAGTGATTTGGAAGTCGGTCCCGGGCGGCTGATCCGCATCACCGTCGAGCCCAACTCACAGAGCACGCTTTCCCTGCATTACCACGTCAATGCCCAGGGCGAGCAAGTGGTCGAGCACGCCTTCTTCGGCACGCTGCCGCGGACCTCGCCGCCGCCGGAATTTCTGACGTATTCCGTGGAGGACGGCGAGCTGGTCGGTGTGGCCCAGGTCAGTGTGCCCAACCGTATCCTCCTGATGCACGACTTCGCCAGCGGCGATAGCTGGCCGATGCGCATCGTCACCTATAAAGACAGCGACCCCAAGCACCACTACCCGTATTATGAGGAACAAGCTCCGCTCCTGGCCCGGGGCGATGCATTGTTCCAGCGCTTGAGCAGCGGAAATCCTCAGGGCTCGCTGGAACTGCTGCGGACGATGTCCAGCCGGCCCCTTGCCTTCCCCACCAGCCAGACCCCAAACGCTACGCAACCGTAAAGAGAAGCGAGATGTAACCACTCACCGGCTGTAAACACGCCCGTTTGGGCAGTTTCGATGCCGCCGCCCGTCATAAAATCAAATAATATTTACAAATTCTTTTATTGTGGTCGGTATCCGGCTAAGACTCAGACATCAGACATCGGGGATGGGGGGCGGAGGACGGGAGAAGGAGACCGGAGGGTGGAGGGAAGAAGGGCGGGGGATGGGACGGCGGTGTTGTATTGGGTCACGTTGCAGGCGGGCCGACCAGGCAGTGCGATCTTGACCTGTGCCTTCCGGGGGAGGGGGCCGAAACTTAGGGCCACATACAAAAGATAAATGCATCTTGACACAAGGGGCCGATTCTCTACACTTGGATAAGTTTCAGATTTAACAACCTTAGGGCCCGTGAATGGGGGTGCGGCATGTGCCCCGCCGCTGAATCGTGCACGCAGAATCTACGCCGACGCTGGCACATCCTTGGACAGGTTCAGGGTGTGGGATTTCGGCCATTTGTCTACCGGTTGGCACGCCGGTTCGAGGTCGGGGGGTATGTCCTTAATAACGCACGGGGTGTTACCGTTGAAGCCCAGGGGTCGGCTGCTCAACTTAAGCGGTTTTCACGGGCCCTTGATGCCGAGCGGCCACCCCTGGCACTTATAGACCACGTCCGGGTTGAAGACCTCCCGCCAGCCACGACGGCTTTCCCGTCGCGGTTCCAGATCCGTGTAAGCAGCGATCAAGTTTTGGCTGCGGCTGCGGTTGCGGGCTCCACGGCGGGCCGGGCCGCGGTCACGGTGGACTCGGCGGTCTGTGAGGCCTGCGTCAAGGAGCTTAGGGCACCTGAGGATCGACGTCATCGGTATGGGTTGATCAACTGCACCGATTGCGGGCCGCGTTACACGATCATCGACCGTGTGCCGTATGACCGCTGCAACACCACGATGCGCCGGTTCGAGATGTGTTCGGCTTGTCAGGCGGAATACACCGACCCGTCGGACCGCCGGTACCACGCCCAGCCGATCGCCTGCCACGATTGCGGGCCGAGGGTCGAGTTGGTCGATCCGTGCGGCGCCCCGCTGCGGGGCGATCCGATCCAGGCGTGTGCCCGACTGATAGAAGCCGGTCAGATCGTCGCGGTCAAGGGGCTTGGTGGATTCCATCTGGCAGTGCGCGCCGATGATGCGAACGTTGTGGCTCGGTTACGGGAAAACAAACAGCGGGACTATAAGCCGTTCGCCTTGATGTGCCGGTCGATCCAGGCGGCGGGGGGGCTGGTGGAACTTAGCAGCCAGGCCCAAGCGTTGCTGCGTTCCCCGGCCGCGCCGATCGTGTTGGCACCGCGACGGCGGGGTGCTGATGTGGCGGTTTCCGTGGCGCCGGACAGCCATCGGCTGGGTGTGATGCTTCCTTACACACCGATTCATTATCAGTTGTTCCAAGAGCTGGACCCTGTCATCGACGCGTTGGTGATGACCAGCGCCAACCCGCCGGGTGAGCCGTTGACCATCGACAACGACGAGGCGTTATCCAGGCTCGGCGGGCTGTGCGACGCGATCCTCTGGCACGATCGGCCGATCCGCCGGCGTGTGGATGACTCGGTGTACTTAGACATGGATGAGGCCGACCCGCTGCCGCTGCGTCGGGCGCGTGGCTACGTCCCCGCGTCGTTGCCGCTGCCGGTCGGCGGAGACGAACCCGGCCTGTGTGTCGGCGGTGAATTGAAGAACACGGTTGCGGTGGTCCGCGATGGGCGGGCTGTGCTTAGCCAGCATCTGGGCGATCTGAGTTACACCCCGGTCTTCGACCACTTTAAGGAAACGATCGACGACCTGGCCGGGTTGTTCGATGTGGAGCCGAAGTGGATCGCGCACGATTTGCACCCCAGGTATCTGGGCACCGCGCACGCTAAGGCGCTCGCGAAGAAGTGGGGCGTCCCGTTGATCGGTGTGCAACACCACCACGCCCACGCGGCCACGGTCATGGCGGAGCATGGCGTAACCGAGCCGGTCCTGGCGGTGGTGTGTGACGGTGTGGGTTATGGCACGGACGGTACGGGTTGGGGTGGCGAGCTTTTGCTGGCCGACCTGGCTTCGTTCAGACGGTTGGCGCGCCTTAGGCCGATCAGCCTGCCCGGCGGGGACGCCGCGGCGTACGACACCCGGCGGTGCGGGTTGGCGCTGCTGCACCAGGTGTACGGCGATGACTTCGCCGACCACCCGGCCGCAGCCTCGCTTGTGAAAGACTCCAATGAAAGACGGGTGTTTGCCGTGATGCTTCAGCACGGCGTCAACTGCACAACCAGCACCGCGGCGGGAAGGTACTTCGACGGCGTAGCGGCGCTGCTGGGGTTATCGACCCACAACGCCTACGAAGCCCAGGCGGCGATGCGCCTTGAATCTGCCGCGTATGGCTGTGATGCGCCCGCTGCGCGCGGATCACTGACCAGGTTTATTTCGGGTGACCCCGGGGAGATCGACCTTTCACCCTTGATCGGCGCGATCGTCGCCGGCCGGGCGGAGGGGGTATCGGTCGAGGCCTTGGCGGCGATGTTCCACGATCAGTTGGCCTGGGCGCTGGCGGATGCGGTGCAGGCGGCTTCCAGGCGGTTGGGCGTGACCGCGGCTGTGTTGTCGGGCGGCGTTTTTTGTAACCAGCGGCTGACGCGGTGTCTGGCAGGCCGGCTTTCCGAGGGCGGCCTGCGTGTGCTGACACATGGGAAAGTCCCGGCGAACGACGGCGGGCTGGCGCTGGGTCAGGCGGCGGTGGCGGCGGCACAGATGAACAAGGGCTTGAACAGAAAGGCAGGTGTCTGATGTGTCTGGCTGTACCGGCAAAGTTAGTCGAGCGTGACGGCGACGAAGGCGTGGCGGACCTGCACGGCAACCGTGTCCCAGTGCAGACGCTGTTCGCGCCCGACGCGAAGGTCGGCGACTGGGTCCTGGTCCACGCCGGGTTTGTGATCAAGCGGCTGGACCGCCAGCAGGCCGAGGAGACCTGGGCGGTGCTCGGCGACCTGGCGGAACCCTTGCCGGAGGATGCCGATGAACCTTTCTAAATCAACCCGATTACGCTCGCTTAGCAAGCTCAACCAACTGGCCTCGGCGGTTGGGCGTGACGTCGCGTTCATGGAGGTCTGTGGCACGCACACGATGAGCGTCTTCCGCAGCGGGTTGCGCAGCCTGCTTCCTGAGAACATCAAGCTGCTAAGTGGCCCGGGCTGCCCGGTCTGCGTCACCGCCCAGAGTGACATCGATATGCTCATCGCGTTGGCGGTCGATCACGACGTGACGGTCTGCACCTACGGCGACATGCTTAGGGTCCCCGGCGCACGCGGCAGCCTGGAAAAAGCCCGGGGGGGCGGCGCGGATGTCCGCGTGGTGTATTCGAGCATGGACGCGGTGGCGCTGGCACAGGAAACGCCCGGCAAGCAGGTCGTGTTCGCCGCGGTCGGCTTTGAAACCACCACCCCCGCGACCGCTGCCGCCGTGGACCGCGCCAAGCGGATGGGCCTGAAGAACTTCACCGTGCTGGCCAGTCACAAGCTGGTGATGCCGGCTGTGAT
>JAJDCV010000053.1 GCA_029260675.1 Phycisphaeraceae bacterium | reverse complement strand
CGCCGAACAGCGCCCCGTAACCGAGGACTTCGCGCGTGGCGCCAAGGCAGAACAGGGCGATGGCGAAGCCGCCGCCCATGCCCAGCGCATCGGCCGCCGCCAGATGCACGGGCTGACGGCTCGCGAACGCTTCCTGCCGGCCGAGGATCAGGCAGTTGACCACGATCAGTGCGATGAATGCACCCAATTCCTTATGTATTACCGGCACCATCGCATTGAGTGAGAAATCCACGATCGTCACGAACGTGGCGATGATAAGGATGTAGGTGCTGATCCGCACCTGCTTGGGGATGAACCGACGCAATAGCGATACCAGCACACTCGAACCGAGCAGGACGAACAGCGTCGCCCCACCCATCGCCAGGGCGTTGATCGCGGTGTTGGTAACAGCGAGCATCGGGCACATGCCCAGCACCTGGACGAAGACCGGATTCTCCTTCCATATGCCTTTTACGAACTCGTCGTAGATCTGCTGTGAGGACTCCAGGTCCGCCATATCACATTTCCTACTTGTCGGCCTTGGCCGTTTCGCCAGCGTGTGTGTCTTCCAGAAGCAATGGCGGCGCGGCCGCCGTGTTCAGGCGGTCCAGCCATTGCGCGTTGCCACCGTTGATGATGTTGACCACCGCCTTCGAGGAGATCGTTGCGCCGGTGATCACGTCGACCTCGTTGTCGGCCGTGGCACCACCCTTGACCAATACCACGTCCGGCTCGACGGCGAGCACCTCGAATTGGGCAACGAACTGCGGGTCTTTGTAGATCCGATCGCCTAGGCCGGGCGTTTCACGGCTCTCTAGCACGTGCATCCCGGTAATCGTACGTGTGTCAGGGTCGTAGCCGAAGAGCAGGTGGATCGTGTCTTGAAAGCCGGGGCCTTCGGCGTCCACGGCATACCCGACGAACCGGCCGCTGTCGCTGTAGGCTCCATAGACGACCGGGTCGGTGGTGTCGGCCGCTCGCTCGACCGCGATCAGTTGTCCGTCACGGTACGCCAGGGGTTGGACCTGTTCCGACCCGGGCACGACCGCCAGGACCGCCCGCCGCAGCGCCCGCTGGTTGTTGGCCTCGATGATCGGACGGGTGATCTCGTAGACACTGGCGAGCGCCGCGCCGGCAATGATGCCCGCGATCGCAAGCGTCAGGGTCAGCCGTACGGGCCCCGGTTCCTCCCGCTTGCCGACGGCCGAGATGGTCACTTCAACATGATCGCTCATCCGGCCCCCCTGCCTCGGCCGAAGCCGCGCGGTTGGGTGGCCTGTTCGATCAGCGGCGAGGCGCTGTTCATCAGTAGGATCGCGTACATGACCCCTTCAGCCAGGCCGCCCCACAAACGGATCAGCACCACGATCAGCCCGATCCCCAGCCCGAACACCCACGCCCCCAGCGGAGCCGTCGGCGAGGTGACCGGGTCGGTTGCCATATAGACGGCCCCGAAGAGCAGCCCGCCGGACGTCAGCATGAACCACGGCGAGGGGAAAGCCTCTGGCTTGATCCACCATGGGACCGCGGCGAAAACGGCCACCGATATCAGCATGGCCAGCGGGATACGCCAGTCGAACGTGCGGCGGAACGCCAGCACCAGTCCGCACACGATGATAAGGATCGCGGAGGTTTCACCCAGAGAGCCCGAGGTGTTACCGCTCAGCAGCGACGCGATCGGTGCCGGGATATGCTCGAACTTCATTTCGCCCAGCGGCGTGGCGGTGCTGACCGCATCGATCGTGCCGGACATCAACGGTATCGCGAGGTTGCTGGCACGGATGCTCAGCAGCCCGCCCGCCCCGGTTGGCTCAGACCAGGTGGTCATCGCGGTAGGGAACGCGGCCTGGAGAAACGCCCTGCCGACCAGCGCGGGGTTGAATAGGTTCTGCCCGAGCCCGCCGAACACGAGTTTGCCCAGGCCCACACCGACGGCTCCACCCACGCATGCCATCCATAACGGCAATGCCGGGGGCAGCGTCAGCGCGAGCAGAATACCGGTCAGCAAGGCACTTCCATCACGTAGCGAAGCCCCGCGCGGCCTGCTCGGTGGGAACAGCCACTCCGTGCCCACCGCGCCTGCGACCGCTGCGATCACGATCAGCAGCACGCCGATCCCAAAGAACCAGACCGCCGCGAGGATCACCGGCACCAGCGCCAGGGTGACCTCATTCATCAAACCCGGTGTGGTCAGTTCGCGCCGCAGGAACGGCCCGGCCTCAATCAGTAGTCGTGACTCGTGTCGGCTCATCCGCCCTTGCTTCCTCGCTTGCGAATCGTCGCTTTGGCTGCGCGGATCAGATGCACGACAGGAACTCCCGAAGGACATGCATAGGTGCAAGCGCCGCACTCCATGCAGTCTAACACATGCTCCTTATGTAATTCATCGTACAACTCCGCCCTCGCCAGGCGAGCGAGCCGAGAGGGGTTCAGCAGGTTGCCGCATGCTTCCAGGCATCGGCCGCACTGGATGCAGGCGTATTCGTTGGGGTGGTTCATCGCCGCTTCGGTGAACGCCAACAGGCCGCTGGTCCCCTTGAGCACGGGCACGTCCAGACTCGCCAGCGGCATCCCCATCATCGGGCCACCCATGATGACCTGCCGTGCTTCGTGGTTGATCCCG
>JAJDCV010000052.1 GCA_029260675.1 Phycisphaeraceae bacterium | reverse complement strand
GTTGTAGAAACGGATATCCATGGGCGGGAAAGTGTAGCCCCCATAACCAGGGACCGCGAACGGGTCGGCCCGCTACGCCTTGGCCGAAGCGTCCGGGGCGTCCAGCACACTGACCTCGACACGCACGACGTGAGTCCGCTGGGCCTGTGTGACGGTGAATCTCAAGCCGCGGTAATCGAAGCTCTCGCCGACTTTGGGGATATGCCCGATGGTCGCAAAGACGAACCCGCCGACGGTGTCGTAGTCCTCGTCCTCCGGCAGGTCGATATCCAGCTCGTCGTTGAGGTCGTCGATCTCGACCCGGGCATCCACACGCAGGGTCTTGTCGTCCAGGCGATGGATAGTGGGGGTTTCCTCGGTTGCCTCGTACTCGTCCTGTATCTCGCCGACCAGCTCTTCGAGGATGTCCTCGATGGTGACCAGCCCCGCGGTCCCGCCGTACTCATCCAGGACCAGGGCGATGTGGACCTTCCGGGCCTTGAACTCCGCCAGCAGCTCGCCAACGTTTTTGCTTTCAGGGACAATCATCGCCTCACGCAACACCGAGCGGAGATCAAACTCGTCATCCGCCCCGAGGTAGCGGATCAGGTCTTTTGCATAGAGGATGCCGACGATGTTGTCGATGGTCTGGTCGTAGACGGGGATCCGGCTGTGCCCGTGTGTGATGATGGCGTCCTTGACCTGTGTGAGCGTCGAGCCGACCTCGATCCCCTCGACATCGGTGCGCGGGGTCATGACCTGGTCGGCGTCGGTGTTGGATAGATCGAAGACGGCTTCGATCATCTCCTTCTGGGCCTCATCAACCTCGGCACCGTCCTCGTGGTCCTCGACCACCGAGAGCACCTCGTCGGACAGGTCGCTGTCATCGCCGTCATCCAGGTCCGCCCCGGAGATCCGCCTGACCACCGGGTCGAACAGGTGCAGGAACCACACAACCGGTGAGAAAACGACCAGCAATGCGTTCAGCAGCGGCAGAGACAGCGCGATCAATCCTTCACGCTGGTAACGGGCCCAACTCAACGGGATCGCCACCGCGAAGATGCTGACCAGCCCCCCGGCGAGAAGGAAGGCGACACAGTAGATCGCGGGCCGGGGCCAGTCTTCAAAACGCAGCTCGAAGTAATAGAGTGTCGCCAGCAGGACCAACAGACTCAGCACCGCCCGGACGGTGCCGGTCAGCAGCAGCATCATGGGTTGACGCTGATAAAACAGCAGCACCCGATCCGTATCGGAGCCCCCCCCGGAACTCACCCCCAACCGGTCGGCCAGGCGTTTGCGCGACGGGGCCTTCAAGGCGATGTTAAGTGCCGAGAAGTATCCCACCAGAAGGCATCCCAAGACAGCAATCCCGATCGCGTAGCTCACCGAAGTGCATCCGTTCCCCTGTGTGATTAAGGCGACCGACTCACGCCGAACACGCCCCTATCCTGGCCGGCCGTGTCAGGGGAACACGCACCGGCCACACGCTAACGATTACAATCCAAAGACGGGGCCCAGCCCCGCACGGGTCAATAGTTCATCTTCACGCCGATGCATCTTCTGGTACCCGGCCTCGTCATGGTCGTCCTCACCCAGCAGATGCATCAGCCCGTGGACGGCGTAGAGCAGCAACTCCAGCCGGGTGTCGTGCCCCCGCTCAGTGGCCTGCCGACGGGCCTCATCCATACACAGCACCAGGTCGCCCTCGACGGGCTGATCCTCGGAGTCTCGGATGTCAAAGGTCAGCACGTCGGTCGTCCCCGGCTGGCCGCAATACTGTTCATGCATACTAATCATCTGCTTATCATCGACCACCGCCATGGCCAGACGGCCGTGGGTCACCCCGGCAAGCCCTGCGATGCGAGTCATCTGATCTTCCAGCCAGCCGCAGGCGGGAGGGCCGCAGTCGGGGGTCCGCAGATCCAGTGTCACGGCACAACTCAAGCCTGTACCCCGAGGGGGATTGAGCCGGGGCTCAGGGGCGGGACCGGATGTGTGTTCGTCGGATTGATCAGGGTCGCCACCATCGGAATCCTCCCCCAACCCGGCGGCGGGCTCTCGGAAAGATTCGGGTGCGGACGGGCTTGATAGGCTGGTGTGGGGCACCTTGATCCCTGGCTTAGCAGTTTGGCCCGGGTAGTCCGGGCTTACAGTGCAACGGGTCATGATAGCGTATGGCGGGGGCGTGGCCAAGATAATCCCCGGCCGGTCCCGTGAGCCGGGTCCGCCTTAGCCCTTGTCGGGCAACTTGCATCCCTTGCGTTTGACCATGGAGATGCAATTGCCGCAGGGATTGAAATGGACCTCGGTCATGTAGGCCCCGATCAGCATGACCCCCCGGCCGTGGGGCGTGGCGAGGTTGTCCTCCAGCGTCGGGTCCGGCAGCTTATCCGGGCAGAACCCACGGCCTTCATCGGTGACGTTAATCATCACCGCCTGCTCGTCGACCCGGTATTCGATGGTGACTTGTTTTTTGGGGTCGTTGCCGTTGCCGTGGTGGATGGCGTTGGTGACCGCCTCGTCCAGTGCCAGGCGGATGGCGAAGATCTCTTCCTTGCCGTAGCCAAGTGATTCCGCTGGTTTGATGATGGCCTGCTGGACTTTTGGCAGTTCAGTCAGCTTGCTTGGGATCACCAGCTTAACCATTGGTGATTCGCCCATACCTGACCTATCCGCCATAGATGCCGACCCGCCGGCCGGCTGGGCCGAACGGGCGGAGATAATCGTTACTTGAAGCTCGCCACCGCCTTGGGGGCGTCCTCATGGATCTGGAAGAGCTTATTGAGCTTGGTGATGACAAAGACCTCGTAGATCTGCGGGTCGATGTTGCAAAGCCTCAACTGCCCGTCTTTTTGACGGATCTTGTTGTTGATGGTGATCAGCGTGCCAAGCGCGGCAGACGACAGGTGCTCGACCTGGTCGAAGTCGATCAGCAGCCTGGGGTTGTCCGACGCCTCGATCAGGTGGGCGACCTCGTCCCCGATCTGCTGAATATTGGCTTCCTCGAGTATGTTGCGGTCGAGGAAGCGAACCTTGGTGATCTGGCCATCCTCGCTCACGATCAGGCGGGAATCCTTGGTGGGCATCAACCGTCTCCTAAGCGTCCATTAGCCAATCGAAGTTATCGCCGTAGCCTACGGGTGTCAAACACTTACAGCCAAGCCGGGCCCGGCGAACCGAGCCACTAGAGGCCTGGTGATCGTCGTTCTGACTGCCTAAAGCCCTGTGGGCTCCATACATGATAGCAGGCCTTGTCGTTGTCGCCATCGAACCGTAAGTCATGCGTGGACAGGCACACGCCCCGCTGGTAACCCGCGTAAAAGACCCCCACAGATCAGGTCAGTGGTCCGGTGTCGGCCGGGTCCAAGCCGTTCTGAACCGACCACAGGGCCGCGTACTTCAACTGGGTGCTCACCGCCGCTTTCTGGGCGATCAGCAGGCCAAACGTCCCGTCGAGAAAACCCCGCTTTAGCAGGTAGAACTTCAGGAACGCCAGCCACGGCCGAAACACCAGGTCAAAGGCCCGTGCCCGTTTCCCTCGGCTGTGCATCTGCCGGGCCACCATCAGCAGCCGCTCGTCCATCCGCTTGCCCGAGAAGTAATCGCTGAACCCCGCGTCACTGTGGCGTTTGTGCTCGATCCAACCGGACAAGGCCCGCACCCGTCCCGGGTCCGAGGCCTGTCGGGTATCGTGCAGGACCTCGTCGTCCCAGGTGACCCGCCCGCGGTGGAATATCCTTGTAAGACGATCCGGCCACCAACCCCGGACGTAACGCCCCAGCACATAGTTCTTACGAGGCACCATCAGCAGGTCCAGCCGATCCAGTTGAGATCCCGCAAACCCTTGCCACTCCTGGGCAAGCTGCGGTGAGCACTCCTCATCACCATCCAGGAAAAAGACCCATTCATGTGATGCCAACTCGGCCGCAAATTGCTTCTGCCCGCCATAGCCCCGCCAAGGCTCCACGACATACTGGTCGGCATGGTCTTGAGCGATCTGCGGGGTCTTATCCACAGACCCGGAATCGACCACGATCAACTCGTCGGCCCAACGGGCGGATTCACAGGCCGCACCGAGGGTCGATTCGGCGTTGGCACAGCAGATGATGATGGATAACGGTGGCATGGCGGCACAGTTTACGCCCGGCGTGGACGGACACACAAACCGCCGAGTCCCCGGCCAGACCCCCACCGCCGGCCACCGGTCGTCATGGCCTGCCGGGCACCACACACACCCACTCCCTCGCTTGTTACAATACCGGCCCCATGCATGGAGGCTGGTTATGAAAATGTCTTACAAAATCGCATTGATCGTATCCGTGGTAATCTGCCTCCTGGCGTTCTTTGTGATCCAGGACAACAGCCCGCCAGAACCAACCCAGGCGTCGGCCCCCCCGGTTGATCAGGCCCACGCACAGGAAGAGCGCAAAAGCCTCCGGGCGGACTCCAAGGGTGATGGCTCGCTGAAGTCGATGGTCAACGCCAAAACACCCGCCCCCACCAACGGTGCCGCCGGCAGCCTCGCATTAGATGCACGCAGCCGGGTGCTTGCCTCGCTTGACAAAGATTCGCCCAAAGCAGATCCGCAAAAGCCGGAGTCTGTGGCAAGTAATACAGCCAAAGACACGCCTTCCCCCTCGCCCCTGGGTAGCAGCGCTTCCGGGGCGATCGCCCTAGCACGCACCGAAACCGAAAAGTTCAAACCTGACCCCGCCCCTCAACCCACTACAACGGTCAGCCTGAAGGACCTCGACGCGGTGCTTGGCTCAGTGGATCGTTCGGCTACAGCCACGCCGGTGAAGACCCTAACGATCGGGGCGCCCCGCGACGACGCCGTGCAAACGGCAACCACGAAGACCGAAAACCAGAAACCAGAAACCTACATCGTCCAGCCAGGCGACACCTTCTCGTCGATCGCGACCAAGCTCTACAACGACGAACGCCGGTGGGTCGACCTCTCGCAAGCCAACTTCGTCGATCCGACCAAGCTGAAGGTCGGGCAGGTGCTTCGGCTGCCCGACGACCGCCAGGTCCTGGCCCAGGAGGAACCCGTCCCGGCGGGACCGGGCGGCGTCCAGAGCTACACCATCCGCCCAGGCGACAGCCTCTCCACCGTCGCGCAGAATTACTACGGCGACCCGACACTCTGGCGGACTATTTACAACTTCAACCGCGACAAGATCGGCGACAACCCAAACGCCATCCAGGCCGGCATGACCCTGAAAGTCCCACCGACTATCAAGGGCGCACGCTAGACCACGCACCCCGCGAATCTCTACAGCTTCAACCCTCCAACGCACACCCTGCGGTTCTATAACATCACACCCCCAAAGCCCACGGATGGCCGTCCCCGGCCTTCCGTGGGGTCGCACGCAATCCGTCCCCATGCCTCACCCCTTCTTCACCTACCGGTTTCGCAGATATCCACAAACCACACCCGTATGAATTTTGGCTGGACCCCACCGATTCCTGTCGTATAATTGACCTATAAAGTGAAGACCCCGCTGAACACCTTGGCCGCTTTTTCTGTGCGGTAGATTTGCTCGAACCTTTATGAACCCCAAGGGAGCGGTGACCGGGCACGATGGCCAAGCCTCCTACGAGTGGAAGGTCGGGATGACTCGGCAACGCACCCACCTTAAATTGGGGTTCGAGCAAGTTCCGCACCGGCTGGGGACTGGCCCGCGAGGCAACGCTTTCTGACGGCTCGTTTAACCGACGGGCCGTTTTTTTTGCGCCCATCACCCCCGCAAGCCACCCACATAAACCCAAAACTTAAAGCCCATGGATGGCTGCGTCCGCGGCCTTCCGTGGGGTCACCGGGCACAATGATTCAAATACACCCCCCCGGATCCACAGCACACCCCCCTGCACAAGCCCCCCTGGCGGACAATCTTTCTTCCCCCCCTGCGACACCGACTTACGGTGTATATAGTGTGGGCATGAGCCAGCATCACGACAACCACCCGCCTGATGAGATCGATGCCCTGATCGACGGACTCGCCGAGGAGCTGACCCTCGAAATCGGCCCGGAGGACACGCTCCAACACATCAACAAAGCCTTCCTGCCCAAGCGGGCACGGGTCATCGAGGGGATCGAACTGCTCCGCCACGTCGTGTTTCCCGGCTTCTTCGACGAGCAGCGCGTCACCGCAACCACCGCACGCAACCACCTCGCGGAGTTGTTGACAAAGATCCACGAGGTGTTCTTCGACCAGGTGCTCCAGGCCCTGTGCTACGACCGCAATGTCATGCGTGATGAGGCCGAACAGGGCGACGACAACTGCCAGTGCAAGGCCCGCGAGCTGACCGAGCTATTCATAAAAACGATCCCCGAACAACGGCACCGCCTGGCGCTTGACGTCAAGGCGGCGTTCGACGGCGACCCCGCGGCCGTCTCCACCGACGAGGCCATCTTCAGCTACCCCGGCATCGACGCCATATTCATCCAACGCGCCGCACACGAGCTCTACAAGCTCCGTGTCCCCCTGATCCCCAGGATCATGACCGAGGTCGCCCACGGTGAAACAGGCATCGACATCCACCCCGGCGCAATCATCGGAAGCTCCTTCTTCATCGACCACGGCACCGGCGTCGTCATCGGCGAGACCACGAACATCGGCGACCACGTAAAGATCTATCAGGGCGTCACCCTCGGCGCGCTATCGACCAAGGGCGGGCAGGACTGGCGCGGCATGAAACGCCACCCCACGATCATGGACAACGTCACGATCTACCCCAACGCCACCATCCTCGGCGGCGAAACCGTCATCGGCGAAGGCTGCGTGATCAACGGCGGCGCCTTCCTCACCCAGAGCGTCGAGCCAGGCCATACCGTTCGGATCGAGCACCCAGAGCCCCAACTCCGCGCCCAACGCAAACCCCGGAAACCTAAAAGACAGACCGGTTCCACTTGACCAAGTTAATGTTTTGATTATCGACTTCTCAAAACCCGTGCCCCTGTTCCCGCTGAACGCCTGCGTGCTCCTGCCGCACGCCACCGCGCCCCTGCACATCTTTGAGGACAGGTACCGGCGGATGACCCGCCAGGCCCTGGATTCCAACGGGCTGATCGCCATGGCGACGTTCGAAGGCGACCAGTGGCGCACGGCTTACGAGGGCTCGCCGCCTGTCCGGCCGTGCGTCTGCATCGGCTACGTGGCCCGCCACGAACAGCTTGAAGACGGGCGCTACAACATCCTGTTGCAGGGGATTTGCAGAGCCCGCATCGCCAATGAAGTCGAATCCGGCCCGTACCGCGCCGCCATCCTCAAGCCATTCGAGACCGACCCACCCAAGGACGTTGACCTGGAGCCCTGCCGCGAGCAGATCGAACAACTGCTCGCCGACCCGATGCTACGACAGTGGGCCCAGATCGGCGCGGTCCGCAACCTCCTGAGCAAGGAGATCCCCACCGCCGCCATGCTCGACCTGGCCGTGATGGCGTTGTGCCGATGCGCCAAGGATCGCTACGAGATGCTCGCCGAGCCCTGCCCCTGCGAACGTGCCGAGTGGCTCCGGCGGATGCTGGTACGGACCCGGCAGACGCTCGGCCAGGCGCAACGCCAGGGCACCTGCCTCAGCGAAGACGGCGTGGCGTTGAATTAGGGCTCCGCAATCGGTATCGGGCGGAGATACTTACTTATGAGTAGCGACCCTAACCCCCAGCCCGCAGGCACCGCGCTGATCGTCGGCTGTGGATACCTCGGGTCAAGGCTCGCCCAGCGGCTGCTCACTCACGGCACCACCGTGTTCGGCACGACACGCAGCGAAAACAACGCACGCAAGCTCGCCTCCTTGGGCATCCGGCCGATGCTGCTGTCCGTGACCCAGCCCGTGACCTACGCCTCACTGACACCCGCCCTGTCGGCTAAGTCGCTGGAGGTGTATTACATGATTCCCCCGGGCAGGATCGATGGCTCGCCCCCGACCCGGCAGCTGGTACTGGGTGGGGCCGCCCACATGCTCAAGGCCCTCAGACAAGCCAACCCCCGACGCGCCGTCATGGTCTCCTCCACCGCCGTCTACGGGCAGAGCACCGATCAACCCGTCGATGCAGACACTCCCGCCGAACCGAACAGCCCCCGCACCGAATTAATGCTCCGGGGTGAGCAGCTCTGGCTCGAGGCCGGGCCCGGGTTCTCCATCCTGCGTCTGGCGGGGCTCTACGGCCCGGGGCGCATCGTCGGGCTCAAGGCCGTCCGCGAAGGCGCCCCGCTTCTGGGGAACCCCCAGGCGATGTTGAACCTGATCCACGTGGACGACGCCGTATCTTTGCTGCTCGCCATGACCCAGAGCGCATCGACCGGACGGATCGAGTTGGGCAGTGACGGGCAACCCACATCACGGATCGAATACTACACCTACCTGGCGGACTTGATCGGCGTCGCGCCGCCAACCCTCATGAACGCCCAGACCGCCGCCGCACGCTTTGGGCTGAACGCTGATCGAATCGCCCGCTCATCCTCCAAAGCGCTGGATAACCGGCCCACCCGCCGACGCACCGGTTGGCAACCGGCCGTCTCGGACTTCCGCTCGGGACTCGACGGCATCCTGAATCAGGCACCTCCCCGTCGCCACAGCCCGCCCGTCGTACCTGCTAAACTTCCTTGACATGACCGAGCCACAGACAACCCACCCCGCCGCCTCCTCGGGACGCCCGGAATCCCCACAACAGGCCGCAGACCCGCTGCTGGACGACCTGACGCC
>JAJDCV010000051.1 GCA_029260675.1 Phycisphaeraceae bacterium | reverse complement strand
AGTCGCCGGGCTGGATCAGGTCCGCCAGGCCGTTGTCATCGATGTCGTTATCCAGTGTGGCTGTATCAAACACGATCTCGTTGTTGGCGATCCCGCCGCCGGAACGGACGACATTTGCGGCGCGGACCTCGGGCACGGCCTCGGTGCCGCGGCGCTGCATGATCATCAGGTACATGAACCAGGTGGGCTTGGTGCCCGCGAGGTTCCGGGCCTGGATCAGGGGGAACCAGTAGTAGTCCCGGCGGTCGCTCTGGGGGATGCTCTTGGGGTAACCGCGGACGTCTTCTGAGAACAGGGCGTGGAAACTCTTGGCGGCGTTTAGCGGGCTATTACTGGGCATCTCGGCGAACGCGGGGAACTGCAACTGCCTGTTCACGGGGCTGGTCGGGGGCAGGGGCTGGTCGAGCATCGGCTGGACCCCGCCGGGGAACCCGGTGCGCCCGGTGGCGGGGTTTTGCATGTCACTGGTCGAAACGGTGTAATCCCGCAGCGTGCCGGTGCGGTTAGCCGGGGTGAGGTCGTGTTTGTAGGAGAGTGTGAGGAAATTGTTGGCGGGGGGCGTCTGTTTCGAACGAGCCATGGCCTGGATCAACGTCCGTGCGTTGATCACGGTGCGTTGGCCGGCCAGGTCGCGGACGGTCTCGCGCTGGACGGCGATGGCGGTGGGGAAGACCGCGGCGACGGCGACCAGCCCGACCGCGAAGATCCCAAGCGCGATCAGCACCTCCATCAGGCTGAATGCACCGGCGCGGGGCGCGGCGGGCCTGGGGTTGGCCCGGGCTCGGGTTGTGGCGATTGTGCTACGCATCATTCGTCTCGGTTCCGCATCATCATCCCGGTCTGTCGGCTGAACATCAGCACCTGCCCGTTGGCCTTCATCCATCGCCAGATCTTCAGGTTGTCCTGCCAGTCGGCGTCGACCCAGGACGGGAGCAGGCCGTCTTCCACCGCGTTGTTGAACGCGTCGTGGGAGTACACAATGACCCCGATCACTGCCTCAAGACGCTCGAAGGGGAGCTTGTACTTATCCGCTCCGGTTCCCCAGGCGAGGTTGCGGTTGTACCGCCCGCTGTTGGGGTTGTACTCGTCCGGGTCGTAGTTCAGGTTGCCCGGTCGGCGCAGGGTGCACTCGTAGCTGCCGTCGTAGTCCCCGTCGTAATAGACGAACTGGTAGTCGTTGTCCGGCGGGCCCGGGCGGGTGCTGTCCTGCCCGGTGACAACCATGTACCCGTTCTGGTCGAACCAGATCGCGAACGGCGGGGTCAGCAGCAGCGGGGGGTCGTTGGCGTTGACTATCTGGTTGCGCGTGATCCCGACGACCCCGACGTCCGACCCCAGCAGGATGTAGTCGATCCCCAGGTCCTGGAAGCCGTTGAGCTCGCGCTGCGGCAGCCCGGGGGGTTGTTTGTGCAACGCATCCAAATTGTTTGTCGGCAGCAACTGGGGTCCGTGGCGTTCGAGGTACCAGGGGGGGCTACCGGGTAGATCGAAACGGGCGGATTCGTAGTTCTTCGCCAGGCGGATCTCCCCGGCGGGGGTGAAGATGGCGGCGACCCCGCTGTACAGCCCCGGCTCGCTGCTCTCGGTGTTGGACGAGTCGATATCGGTCCGGGCGAAGGTGTTCTTCGGGTCGGTGGCGTACCGGCGGGCGGCGCTGATGGCGATCCCGACCGTGTTCACCGCCGAGCTGGTGCCCGTGTCCCGCTGCATCGCGCCGATCATCGGGAACGACAGCGCCAGCACGATCGCGATGATCGAAACCACCACGAGCAACTCGATCAGCGAAAACCCGGCCCGGGTTGTGTCTGCCTTACGTAACATCAGGCGTCAGTCACCCCTTTGCGCCGCGGAGCGGTCGATATCGAAGCTGTAAAGGTTGTCCACGGAAAACTTGTACTCGTCGGTTTTTTTGTAATCATCCCAGTCATTGGGGTTTGCGAACTCACCGCTGGTCTTGGGCCGACCCCAAAGCTTGTCCTTGCCGGCGGAGGCGAAGAACGGGTTGTCGTGCTCGGGCAGGAAGTCGTCGTCGGAGTTGCCGGCGATCCCATGCTCCACACTCTGCGCGTAAGCGATCGGGTTACCCCAGGGGTCGACGACTTCCAGGAACCCGTCTTTGTCGAAGTCCCCGAACGCGTTCGCCAGCGACGGCAGGCCTTCGCGTATCACGGGCATCTGATTGACAACCCAGATGAAGCGTTTCATATAGATGTTGGCACGCTCCATATACACTTTGTTGGTGTCGCCGTTGGAGTAGGTGTATTCGGCGCCGGCAAGGTCCTTCCCCGTATCGATCTTGATGTCAGGGCCGGACGCGCCCGGTGCGTTGAGGCGTTTAGCGGTCGACCAGTCGTAGGTAGGGTCATTGTCCAGATGTGACGGCATGGCCGCGGTGGTTTTGAACTGGGTCTCGAATTGTCCGCGGTAGCCCATCAGGCTCGCCAACACGGCCCGTGCCTGGCTCTCCTTGGCGCCATTTCTGAGAGTGGAGACGCCGGCGAATAGCAGGCCGGCGATGATGGCGATGATCGCGACCACCACCAGCAGTTCGACCAGGGAGAAGCCAGTCGGTTTACCTCGGCGGGTTGTCAGGTTCATGCTTGGCATGGTTGTGTTCTCGGTCTGAAAAACGGTGAGCCCCGGGGGAATCCCGCCGGGGGCACACCGCGGGAGGGATCGCTACATCACCGATTGCATCAGGGCCACCAGCGGCAGGAACAGCGAGATCACGATCGTGCCGACGATCAGGCCCAGCACGACGATCATCACCGGCTCCAGCAGGGACACCAGGCTGGACACCGCCACGTCAACCTCTTCGTCGTAGTTGTCCGCGACTTTCAAGAGCATCTTGTCCAGGTCACCGGTCTCCTCGCCGACGTCGATCATGTTTACGACGATGGTGTCGGTGACCTTGGCCAGCCGAAGCGGCTCGGCGAAGCTCTCGCCCTGGCGGACCGAATCGTGGACCTTGTGCAGGGCGGTCTCGAAGACGTAGTTGCCGGTGGTCTCGGCGGTGATGGTGATCGCGTCGAGGATCGGCACGCCGGCGGTGATCAGGGTGCCCAGGGTCCGGGTGAACTTGGCGATGGTGGCCTTGGCGGCGAGCTTGCCGACGACCGGGAGCTTTAAGAGGATCCAGTCGGTGGTGGCTTTGCCGACGTTACTCTTGCGGACCAACTTGTAGAAGAAGAAGACCGCGACCGGGCTGAGCAACACCCAGAGGATCCCCGGGAGCTGCCCGTCGTATTGCCGGCCGCCCAACCACTTGCTGATCCCGATCATGACGATCGTCATCTGGGGCATCTCGGCGTCGAAGTCATCGAAGATCGACTCGAACTGCGGGACGATGAAGACCATGATGCCCAGCACGATGACAGCGGCGACCAGGATGACCATCGCCGGATAGATCAGCGCGCCGATGATCCGGCGTTTGAGCTTGGCGGCTTTTTCCATGAACTCGGCGAGCCGCTGGAGGATCAGGTCCAGCACGCCGCCGACCTCGCCCGCGGCGATCATCTTCGTGTAGAGCTTGTCGAAAGCCTTGGGGTGCTTGTTCATCGCGTCGGAGAGTGTCGAACCGGAGGCGACATCTTCGTGGACGCCATCGAGGGTGTCTTTGAGCAGGCCGGACTTCTGTTGCTGTTCGAGGATCTGAAGCGATCGGAGGATCGGCAGGCCCGCGTCCTGAAGGGTCGAGAGCTGGCGGGTAAACGTCGTCAGCGCCTTGGTGCTGACCCCGCCGATGTTGATCGAGATGCCGCCGCCTTTCTTCTTCCCGGCCTTGCCGGAGCCGCCACGGCCCTTGGACTTCTTGACCTTCTGCTCGCGCACGGAGGTCGGGAAGTAGCCCTGGCTGCGGATGCGCGCGATCGCCTCGTCGCTGGTTGAGGCGGTGATCGTGCCTTTCTGCGGCTTGCCCCCGTCGTCTAAGGCTTCGTACTGGAAAGTTGGCATGGCAGTTTCCTTTACTCACGGATGCCCAGGTTGCCTGTCACGGCCGACCCGCCGAGGTGACGGGGGTCAGGCAACGCCACCGCTACTTAATCTTCAACCAACGTGCCCCGGACCACCTCTTCGATCGTCGTCATCCCGTCATACAGCGCCAGCAGGCCTGACTGGCGGAGCGTCCGCATGCCCCGCTTCTTGGCCTCGGCAGCCAGCACCTGCGTCGACGCGTTCTGCATGATCATCTCACGCATCTCGTCGTCCAGGATCATGATTTCAAACAGGCCGATCCGGCCCTTGTACCCGCTGTGGTTGCAGTAGTCGCAGCCCCGGCCGCGGTACAGCTCCCGGCCGTCCAGGTCCTCCGGCAGAAGCTGCAACTGCATCAGCTCTTCTTCGTTGGGTGTGTACGACTCCTTGCACCGGGCGCAGATCGTCCGGACCAGCCGTTGCGCCGCGATTCCCTCGATCGTCGCGGTCAGAAGGAACGGCTCGAGCCCCAGGTCCAGCAGACGCGCGATCGAACTGGGCGCGTCGTTGGTGTGCAGGGTCGTGAACACCAGGTGCCCGGTCAGCGAGGCCTGCACAGCGATCTGGGCGGTCTCAAGGTCTCGCGTCTCCCCGACCAGGATGATGTCCGGGTCCTGACGCAGGAAGCTGCGTAGCGCCGCGGCGAACGTCAGCCCGACCTCCGACCGAACCTGCACCTGCACCAGCCCGTCGATGTCATACTCGACCGGGTCTTCGACTGTAAGGATCTTCTCGGTCGGCTCGTTCAGCTCGTTCAGCGCCGCGTACAGGGTCGTCGTCTTGCCCGAGCCCGTCGGGCCGGTCACCACCACGATCCCGTTGGGCTTGTGGATCAGTTGCCGGAACGTCTCCAGATCGTCCGGTCTCATCCCGACGCGTTCGAGGTCAAGCTGAACGTTGGCTCTATCCAGGATACGCATGACCACCGATTCGCCGAACATCGTCGGCAGCACCGCCACACGCAGGTCGACCTGCTGGTTATTCACCACCAGCTCGATACGCCCGTCCTGGGGCATCCGGCGTTCGGCGATGTCCAGGTTCGACATGACCTTCACGCGGCTGACGATCGGCATCGCCAGGTGCTTGGGCGGGGGGATCATCTCATACAACACGCCGTCGATGCGGTACCGCATCTTGAACTCGTCCTCGAACGGCTCGAAGTGGATGTCCGACGCCTTGTCCTTGATCGCCTGCAGCAGCACCAGGTTCAGCAGCCGCTTGACCCGGTTGTCGTCCGCCAGCTCAATCTGCTCGGCCAGGTCGATCGACTCGCCGCGGTCGGCCAACTCTTCGAGGTCGTGGTCGTCGGCCAGCTCGGCGACCAGCGAGGTCAGCGACTCCTCGTCGTCCCCGTAGTACGTCTGGATCAGCTTATCCAACTGCTCGGCGGGGGCGACCACCGCGGTCACCGAAAACCCCATCAGCAGACGCAGGTCGTCCAGGGCCCGGAAATTGTCGGCGGTCTTCATCGCGACCGTCAGCGTATTGGTCTCTTTATCGTGGCTCAGCGGCAGGATCTGGTAGGCCATCGCCATCTCCGAAGGGATCTCGCGGATCACCTCCTCGGACAGGTCGAAGTCTTCAAGATTAACCGTCTCCATCCCCGCCTGGGCGGCCAGCGCCAGGTTCACATCGTCGTGGGTGACGTATCCCAGCTCGACCAGCAGCTGGCCCAGCGGGGCACGCTTTTGTTCCTGGAGTGCCAAGGCCTCGGAGATCTGGTCGCGGTTGACCTTGCCCATTTTGGTCAGGACCCGGCCAATCCGTCGGCCTTTCAGGTCGCTGAGCGAGGGGCTTTCGCTTTTAGTCTGTTCGGCCATAGTTTCGCGCCTTGTCGTTTAGCCCGGGATGCGGTCGTATCTGAGCACGGCTGGCATCATCCGCATGTTGTGTCGCCCTGATCGTGCCTGCCCCCGGCCAGGCCCATAGGCGTCAATAGTCTGTAAGCCGTCGGCCATCGCGGATCCTGGCGATCCCGCGGCATCAATTTCCGGTTGTCCAATTTCCAAGTGCCTTTCTTGCAGAGTCAGAGGATACTCGACTCACGGACACTGTTTTCACCCTGACGGCCCATCGGGCCACCCGCTTTGCACGGGATTTTCATCAGAAGGGGCAAACCCTCTTCAACATTTACTATATCGACCACGAATACAGATTCAAGCACGAAAAGGGTTAATTTAGAAAAAGACACCGGGATTTTGGCGTAATTTGGCCGCTCGCGATCTCACGATAGGGGAGGTTGAGTGGATTATAACGGCGGCTTTGGAGCCGATGCCAAAGACCGTAGGATTGCGTGGGACGGACACGGTCAGGGTAAGTTTTGGGTGCAGAAAGACGCGATCAGACCAACTCCAAGGCGGCCAGAGTGCGGTAGCCTACCCTCGCAGGCTCAACTTTTAGCTGGTCCCGCCTCCCCGCCCTTGGAGGTATCGACATCCTCCTCATCCAGCTCGGTTCGGCCGATCGACTGGCCGGCCCGCTTCACCTTCTCAATGATAGACGGCTGGTTGCGGCACTTGTCGATCATGTCTTCGATGCTGATCCAGCCCTTCTCGTAGAGCCCCCAAAGGTGGTCGTCCAGGAGCTGCATGCCGAACTTCTTGCCGGTCTGGATCGCCGAGTCGATCCGGAAGGTCTTGTTCTCGCGGATGAGGTTGGAGATAGCGGGGGTCACCACGAGGAACTCGTAGGCCGCGACCATGCCCTTCTTGTCGATCCGCTTAAGCAACTGCTGACACAGGACCGCCATGAGCGAGGTTGCCAACTGGACGCGGACCTGGGACTGCTGGGAGGAGGGGAAGGCGTCGATGACACGGTTGATCGTGCCGCCGGCGGAGTTGGTGTGGAGGGTGCCGAACACCAGGTGGCCGGTCTCGGCGGCGCGGATGGCGGCTTCGATGGTTTCCAGGTCACGCAGCTCGCCGACCAGGATCACGTCCGGATCCTGACGCAGGGCGCGACGGAGAGCCTCGGCGAAGCTGGGGCAGTCGTTGCCGACCTCTCGCTGGTTGATGATGCTTTTGTTGTGGGTCTGGTAGTACTCGATCGGGTCCTCGACGGTGATGATGTGCCGGTCGAGTGTGAGGTTGATGTCATTGATCATCGCCGCCAGGGTGGTGGTCTTGCCCGAACCTGTAGGCCCGGTGACCAGGAACAGCCCCTGTGGCCGACGGATCAAGTCTTTGACGATGGTGGGCAGGCCGATGACACCCAGTGGCAGCAGTTCGTTAGGGATCTGCCGCAGCACCAGCGCGACGTTGCCCTTTTGTTTGAAGACCGAGACACGGAAACGTGCGGCGTCGCCGTAGGCGAAGCCGAAGTCCGAGCCGCCTTCTTCCTGCAGCTCGTTCTGTGAGCGTTCGGGGGTGATGGATTTCATCAACGCGACGGAGTCGGCGGGCTCAAGCAACTTGGTGTTCAGCTAGACCAGCCGACCGCGGATGCGCAGGGTCGGCTTCTTGCCGACGGTCTGGTGAAGGTCGCTGGCGTCCTGCTTGACGACGGTATCCAGCAGCCGGTCGATATGGATCGTGGACGGCGGTCGTTTGCCGGTGCTTTCGGTAGCGCTTGAGGAACTCAAAACAGTCTCCTATTGGCCCGGCGTCCGCCGGGGTGTGGCCGTGTATACGGCACGAATGCTTGTCACCGTCAGCCCGCCCGGGCGCGGTGTGTTCATCTTCCCCGACGGTTCATGCCACCAACGAATCATCTTCGCCGTCATCGGTGTCGATGTCGACGGTGCCCTCGACCTGGGTCATGCGCGCGATCTCGTCCAGGGTGGTCTTGCCTTCGAGGATCTTGAGCTTGCCGTCGCCCAGCAGGTTGCGCATGCCCGACGCGACCGCGGCTTGGCGGATCTTGCTGACCGCCGCCCGGTTGAACGCCAGCTCCCTGATCTCCGAATTCATCGTCATCAACTCATAGATACCACGGCGTCCGCGGTACCCCGACCCACCACACCGCGTGCAGCCGACCGGCTTGTAGATCGTTTTACCTTCGATATCGCTCTTGCTCAGGCCGCAGAGGTTCAACAGCCGTGTGCTTGGGTTCTCTTCCGGCTCCTTGCAGTGGTCGCAGAGGATACGGACCAGCCGCTGACCGAGTACGGCCTGGATCGAGCTGGCGACCAGGAAAGGCTTGAGCCCCATGTCGATCAAGCGGGTGATCGCCGAGGGCGCGTCGTTGGTGTGCAGCGTCGAGAAGACCATGTGCCCGGTCAAGGCCGCCTGGATGGCGACCTCGCCGACCACCTTGTCGCGGATCTCACCGACCAGGATGATGTTCGGCGCCTGACGCAGCATCGCCCGGAGGATCGTCGCGAACGTCAACCCGATGTGGTCGTTGACCTGGCACTGGTTGATGCCCTTGAAGTTGTACTCGATCGGGTCTTCCGCGGTGATGATCTTGATGTCCGGGCGGTTCAGCTCAGACAGCGCGGAGTACAGGGTCGTCGTCTTACCCGAGCCGGTCGGCCCGGTGACCAGGAAGATCCCATTGGGCCGGGCGATGATGCTCTGGAACGTCTCCAGCGTGTCATCCTGCATCCCCAGGTTCTTCAGGCCCAGCTTCGCCGCGTCCGGGCGGAGGATACGCAGCACCACCGACTCGCCGTGGTACGCCGGGCAGCACGAGACACGGAAGTCGATGATCTCGCCACCGATCTTCATCTTGATCCGGCCGTCCTGCGGGATCCGCTTCTCTTCGATCTTCATCCCGGACATGATCTTCAGCCGGGCGATCACCGATTGTTGCGTGCGCTTGGGGATGACGTCTTTTTCGATACAGACACCATCCACCCGGTAGCGCAGGCGGACCCGGTTGGCGAACGGCTCGATGTGGATGTCGCTGGCCCGGGTCACAACCGCTTCTTTGATGATCTCGGCGACCAGGCGGATGATCGGCGCGGATTGGGCGTCCTTGCTCTCATCACCGGTGGCCTCCTCGTCGTCTTCACCGGTCAGATGCACGTCCAGCGACGCCCCGCGGTCCAGCGACTGGTCCATCGTCATCTTGCGGACCTCTTCGTCGATCGAGGCCTGCGTTTCGGACAGGAAGCTGTCGATGTACTCCTTGATCTTTTCCTTGGCGCCCAGCGCCAGCTCAAGCTCGCCGCCGAGCCTGAAACGCAGGTCGTCGATCAGCGCCAGATCCATCGGGTCGTGGACCAGGACCTTGAGCTTGTCGCCTTCCTTGGATAGCGGCAGCACCAGGTATTTTTTAATCAGGTCGGTGGGGATCAGTTCGAGGTTGTCTTTCGAGACCACGTCTGGCTGGTCCAGGTCGACGAACTCCATCCCGAACTGGGACGCCAGGGCTTTGGCAACGTCGTTCTGCTGGGCGTAACCCAGATCAACCAGAACCTCTCCGATCCGCTTGCGCGAACCCTGGGCGATCTTCAGCCCCTCTTCGAGCTTCTGGTCATCGATCAGGCCCCATCGCTTGAGGATCTCACCGAGTTGCCTTCGTTTCCGGGCCATCCGTTCCTCGTTCTGGGCCACCCGCGATAAACAGCGGTGCGGTGGGGGGGGGTAAAACACTGTGGGTCGTCGAATTATGGAGCTTATTCACGGCCGGAGCAAGTCCACGCAAAACCTCGACGGCGGTCCTCCGGCTGCTTTGAGACAACGCTGACAAGCGGTTTCCCGCGGCGCTGTGCAAACCGGTGCGCGAGTTCCAGGGATATTTCAGGGCACCGGGTCCGTGGGTCTATCCTGGACACCCGGCGTGACATCCCTTCATCCTAATACACTAGAGTATACGCACTTGGGCAAGCCGAACCAAGAAAAGTCCAGCAGTCTGTTTACGCGATCCCACGGCGGAACGGAAGGGCGCTGGCAGAGGCACTTCGAGAGGCAAAGCGAATGGCTTGCGATAACAAACCCACGATCGGCCTGATGGGGGCGCCGGGCTCGGGCAAGAGCCTGGTGGCCAGGCAGATGGCGTCCATGGGGTGCGTCGTCATCGATGCCGACGCCTTGGCCAAGCAGGTGCTTCAGGAGGCGGACATCAAGCAACAGCTTCAAACCTGGTGGGGGGGCGGGGTCCTGACGCCGAACGGGGATATCGACCGGGCCGAAGTGGCCCGGATCGCGTTTGCAAACCCTGATGAACTCAAGAGTCTGGAGGCCCTGATCCACCCCCGCGTGCATGAACTCCGTGAGGCACTCAAGCCCCAGGCGCTGGCACGGGCGGACACCAAGGCCATCGTCGAGGATTGCCCGCTGCTGCTGGAAACCGGGATCGACAAGCAATGTGACGCCCTGATCTTCGTGGAAACCGATTTCCAGACTCGCCTGGCCCGGGTCAGCCAGACACGTGGCTGGGGGCCCGAGGAACTGAGGCGTCGAGATAAAAGTCAGATGCCGCTTGACATTAAGCGCCAGCGGGCCGATTATGTCATAAGCAACGACGCGGATGAGGCCCACTGCCTGGCACAAACCCGCCGCGTCCTTTCCCAGATCATCCCTTGACGCCGCACTAACATGAGTGCCATATGATGATCTCATACCGGGTTCACTGTCCGGGATACCGCCCCCCCGCCTTGGCCGTTTGATTCACTTACGCTTTCAACCCATACTTACCACCGCATCGCGTCACTGATACCCCGTACACATCCTGTGCGAATCAACCCCCTGCCTGACAAGGTCGTCTGGCATTCCCGTTATTGAAATAAAGTAACCCCGCCGCGGCAGGCTTCAGACCCACCGCATCCACCCCGTTTAGGATCGAACCGCTTATGGCCACGGAAGAAAACGTCAAGCCCAAGAAGAAACGCACCACCAAGAAAAAGACCAAGGCCTCCGCCGCGAAGACGGCGGTCGCTGAAGCCAAGCCCAAGGGCCCCGCTTCCGAAAAGAATAAATCCGAAGACAAGAAAACCGAACAGCCCCAGCACCGACCCCAGACCGATGAGCAGCTCGACGCCGAGACCCAGCGCCGCTACGAGCAGGCCAAGAAGAGCGACATCACCGTCCACACGCTCCAGGCCATGGACCTGGACGAGCTCCTTGAAGTCGCCAAGGAAGAAGGGATTAAGGACGCTGCGACCTTGCCTCGGCACGACCTGACCTTCAAGATCCTCGAGATCAAGACCCAGAAGCAGGGCCTGATGTACGGCGACGGCGTGTTGGAAGTCCTCCCCGACGGCTTTGGGTTCCTGCGCAGCCCCGAGTACTCCTACCTCGCCTGCCCCGATGATATCTATGTCTCGCCGTCTCAGATCCGCCGCTTCGGGCTCAAGCCCGGGCACATCGTCCAGGGCACCATCCGGCCGCCCAAAGAGTCAGAGAAGTACTTCGCACTGCTCCGCGTCGATGCGGTCAACGGCCACCACCCCGACCATCTTAACGACGTCAAGAACTTCGAAGACCTCACCCCGTTGCACCCTTACCAGCGCCTGATCCTTGAGACCACGCCGGATGAGATCGAGATGCGAATCGTCGATAT
>JAJDCV010000050.1 GCA_029260675.1 Phycisphaeraceae bacterium | reverse complement strand
AATTCGACGACGACCACCCCGCGCAGACATATTTGTCCTACTACGCAACACGTGCCGGGCGGAAACACCAGGACGTCACAGGCGTCTGGGTCGACCTCTTGGGCAGGCCCGACCTGAACGGCTGGGGCATCTACCGCGGCGAATGGGAGGCCGACGACCAGGGCCGACTCATCGGCACGTCCGACGACCGCGGTATGGAACTGATGTGTTGGTACAACTTCGGGTACAAAGTCGAGATCAAAGGCACGCTCACATTCCTCGAAACCCCCGAGGATCAAGACACCAACGCCGGCATCCTCTTCGCCTACTACTGGAAATCGCCTCACAGCTACCACCACGACTTCCTCCTGAACCACGACCGCCAATCCGTCGTCACCATGCGACACCTGTTCTACGACAAGTGGGACCGCCCCGCGAAGATCGAAAAAACCAACCGCTACCACCTTGAACTCTGGCGCCAGCACGTCCGGCTGACCGTCAACGACCAGGTCGTCATCGACAATTGGGTCATGCCCCGTAAACTGGTCCGGGGCAACAAGCCTTTCTCGATCGGCGGGCTGTATAAAGAGCAAGGGGCCCGTGTCCGATTTGATGAACTCAAAGCCAGGCGTCTCTGGGAACGCCCCGACTGGGCGGCCGAAAAGCCGGACAACAACCTGACCGCGATGGCGATCCCTTGATGCAGCAGACCCCGCTTAGGATTATCAAAGAGCAGATGTGCGAGGTCGGCAAACGTATCTGGCAACGCGGATTCTGCGCCGGCAACGAGGGCAACCACTCCGTACGGCTCGGCCCGGACAGGTTCCTGTGCACACCGACCGGCATCAGCAAAGGCTTCATGACACCCGACGACCTGCTGGTGATCGACGCCCAGGGCAAGTCGGTCTTCTTCAACGCCAAAGGCCGGCAGCCGACCAGTGAGATCAAGGTCCATCTTTCGGTCTACGAGATCCGCCCGGATGTCAAAGCCGTGATCCACAGCCACCCCCCGCACGCCACCGCGTTTGCCATCTGTGACCAGCCCCTCCCGCCGGCAGTCCACCCCGAGGCCGAGCTGTTCCTGGGACACATCCCCATCGCCCCCTACGCCACTCCATCGACCCAGGCCGCCGCCGACGCCGTCGCCTCGGTCATCCAACCCGACACCAACACCGTCCTCATGGCCAACCACGGCTCGGTCAGCTTCTCCGACACACTCATGGACGCCTACCACAAGATGGAAATCCTCGACGCCTACTGCCGCCTGCTGATCCTCGCCAGGCAGGCCGGGCAAGCCAGACCCCTGGACAGTTCCCAGCTCGACGAATTAAGGCAGATCAAGTCCCAGCAAGGCTGGTAATAGGCGTTCTTATTAACCCCCCGTGCGTCTGCGAAGCCCACGTTCTATGAACGTGGGCTCGGAGCCGCAGTAAACACACGAGGATTAACCACAAACCATATAACTACCCATCACCCGCTAACCCGCCCCTGCTGAACGCCCCGATACCCGCCGGGCATTGCCAACCGCCGTGCGATGGTGTAAAAACCCCGTGTATCTTCCCGGGTGGATGACGCACGCAAGCCATCAACATCAGGGGTTTAATCATGAAAAAACTGACCACCGTTCTCATCATCGCCTGCCTCGGCACCGCCATCGGCTGCCAGAGGAAAGCCAAGCCCGAACTCGCCGAGGTGCCCCCGCCGGTCGAACCGGTGCAGGTCCAGGACTACCCGGGCGAAACCGCGCAATTTATCGAGCCCGTAGGCCAGGCGCCCCAGCCGATCGTCTCACCGGTCGCACCACCCCCGGCCCAGGCGAGCTACACCATCCAGAAGAACGACACACTCTGGAAGATCGCCGAACAGCACTACGGCAACGGCCAACGCTGGACCGACATCGCCGCCGCCAACCCCGGCATCAACCCCAAGAAGCTCGCCGTCGGCCAGACCCTCGTCCTCCCTTAACAATCTAATCCCGACCCGTACCACCACGCGCCCCCCCCCGGCGGAGCCCGCTTCAGCGGCCGTCATTTTACATGCGCGCCTCATTCCCCCGACCTCACATCTTCAATCACAAATCATAAATCTCCCCAACCCCTCACCACCGATCCCCACCCCGTAGCGCCGCTTCAAGCCTGCTCAAATAAGCTTCCCTCGGCACCTCCACCACCCCGAACTGCTCTAAGTGCGGGTTCACGAACTGCACATCCAGCACCTCAAACCCACGCCGCCGAAGATGCTCCACCAACGCCACCAGACACACCTTCGACGCATCCGTCGCGTGGTGAAACATCGACTCCCCAAAAAACACCCCGCCCAAAGCCACCCCATACAAACCGCCGACCAACTCACCCTCTTCCAACGGCTTGCCGTCTGCCCCCTCCACAAAACTTTCGGGTGAAACACTTCCCGGGGAAACACCTCCGGGGGCCCACGCCTCCACGCTGTGCGCCAACCCCTGTTCGTGAAGCTTGCTGTACACATCGATGATCTGCTCGTTAATCCAGGTGTCGTCCGCGTAGCCTCTGGGTTTGGCGCACTGACAGATCACTTTCCCAAACGCCTGATCCATCGTCACCCGGTAACACCCGCTTTGCACACGCCGACGCAGCGACCGCGATACCTTAAACCCGTCCTCACCCAACGGCAGCAACGCCCGAGGGTCCGGGCTGTACCACCCGATCTCGCCCTCCTGCCCATCCGCCATCGGGAACGCGCCCATGCAGTATGCACGCACCACCAACTCGGGAGTCAATTCAACATCCATGCCTAAACTCTATCAATCACCAGGACGGAAGTATCCACAGATTTCGCAGATGACACAGATTTGGATACCGACCAGCCCACGGAACCTCTGCATAACCCCCGGCGGAGGCCGATTCATCGGCCGTAACAGCACCGCATGACGTGTGATGGGAGTTAACCCAAGAGCCCCCCTCACGCACGACACGGTCTGAATCATCCGCGAATTCCACGCAATCTGCGGATAAATGCTTCCCTGCCTCCCCAGGCGTGTTGGCGGTTGAACCCCCCGTGTCGGAAATGCAAAAATGGCCAGGGGCGGATTTGAACCGCCGACACCTGCATTTTCAATGCAGTGCTCTACCAACTGAGCTACCTGGCCTCTCGGCCGCCCCGGCCCCCGGCGGCAATACGCCAGCCCGGCAAGGTTATCGCCGCCTCCGGCTCTGTCAACCCAACACGAGCACCTGAGCGCCGGGCCTTCACAAGGTTGCCCCATACGGTGACGGCCTCGACACGCTCCTAGGGTTTCCAGACCACAGCCCCGCATGCGTCGTGACATGCTACATGGCGGCCGGTCCCCGCGCGTCGGTGCTTGTGCGCACCAAACCGGCCATTGCGCCCTTAGTGGAGGCCGATGATATTTTCTCTCACAAACGGACACCCCGGACATCGCGGACACATCCATCGGCTAGGGACTGGCCGATGGACACGTTCGGCCAACCCCTGCATACGTCAGCATGCGTCCGGCGGACATCAAAAAGATCGTAGTGTCATGATGTTAAGGTGCAATAAATACAGCGTTTACAAGAAGTGGCGACCCAGCGGGCCCGTGTCCTACCCCTGCCGGCCGGTCACGATACAAGCATCAGCCCAATATGAGGTTATGCCGTCTTTCACTCTTCCAGGGGGGAGGGGGGCGGACATGACCGCCCCGGTTCGCCTTGCGCCGGGTGGTCGGGGGCGCACATCGGCGGCATCTATTTGGCCAACCGACCGTGTTTTGCTATATTGCTTGGCTCGCTGATCCCGGCAAATCCCGGGGCATACGGCGGGCCCGGCGTAGACACCGCCGATTACATGCGGATTTAGGAGCCAGACATGGCCAAGAAAGAGATTACAACCCAGTTCAAGATCCAGGCCCCAGGCGGTAAGGCCACCCCCGCGCCGCCGATCGGCCCGGCGCTGGGTGCCAACGGCGTGAACCCCGGGCAGTTCATCCAGCAGTTCAACGAGGCCACCAAGTCGCTGAACGGCAAGGTCGTTGGCTGCGTGATCACGGTCTTCAAGGACCGCACGTTTACCTTCGAGATCAAGAGCCCACCGGCCGCGGTCATGATCAAAGACGCCGCCGGCATCGAAAAAGGCTCGGGCGTGCCTAACAAGGACAAGGTCGGCAAGCTGACTGCCGACCAGGTCAAGGCCATCGCCGAGGAAAAGGCCAAGGAACTCACCGGGCACAGCGTCGAGGCGATGATGAAGACCATCGCCGGGACCGCCCGTTCGATGGGCGTGACCGTCGAAGGCTGAGATTAGATATTGACTCGTTCCCGGGAACTGTTCTCGGTGACGAGATAAGTGAATACCCACGGCTTACCACGTGCCACAAACCGTGGGAGACCCCGCCCGGTGATTAACCGGGGACGTCGAAAGGATCGATCGATATGCCTAAGAAGGGCAAACGCTACGCGGCCGACAAGAAGGCCCACTCCGTTAAAGAGCAGGTGTCCCTCACCGAAGCTGTCAGCCGGGTCAAATCATTCAAGGCCGCCAAGTTCGACCAGTCCGTCGAGGTCTGCATGCACCTGGGGATCGACGCCAAGCAGGCGGACCAGATGATCCGCGGCTCACTGTCGCTGCCTCATGGGATCGGCAAGAGCAAGCGCGTCATCGCGTTCTGCCCCTCGGACAAGGTCGAGGAAGCCAAGGCAGCCGGCGCAACCGAGGCCGGAGGCGAAGAACTGGTCAAGAAGGTCGAGGGCGGCTGGCTTGACTTCGACGTCGCCGTCGCCAGCCCGGACATGATGCGGATCGTCTCCAAGCTTGGCCGGGCCCTGGGCCCCAAGGGCCTGATGCCCTCACCCAAGAGCGGCACCGTGACGCCCAACGTCGCCCAGGCCGTCAAGGAATACGCCGCCGGCAAGGTCGAGTTCCGCAACGACTCCGGCGGGAACGTCCACGCCGCCGTGGGCAAGCACAGCTTCGGCGCCAAGGAGCTTGAGGAGAACGCCGAGGCGTTTATCAAGCACATCACCAAGATGAAGCCGGCCTCCACCAAGGGCCATTACATCAAGTCGATCTCACTGTCGGGCACGATGACGCCCGGCGTGTCGATCGTCGTCGAATAACTTTCACGGAACACCACCGCGGCCAACCACCGCGAACGCCCAAGGGGCCAAACCATGAGCAAACCGGTCAAAAACCTGATCGTCGAATCCTACAAGAACCGCTTCGAGGGGGTCACCGGCGGCGTGCTGGTCGACGTCCGAGGCATCAAGTCCAACGATACCAACGCCCTGCGTTCGGGACTGGCCAAGAAGCAGATCAAGGTCACCATCGTCAAGAACAGCCTCGCTAAGAAGGCGTTCGAGGGCGGCGACCTGGCCTCGCTGAACGACATGATCGACGGCCCCAGCGCCGTGGTCTACCCCGTCTCGGAAGAGGCCAGCGTCGTCAGCGTCGCGCGTGAACTGATCGATGTGGCCAAGAAGCTCAAAGAACTGGAGTTCCGCGGGGCCTTGATGGAAGGCGTCGTCTTCGGACCCAACGAGATCGAAGCCCTCAGTAAATACCCGACCAAGGACGAGGCCCAGGCCCAGGTCGTGCAGATCCTGCTCAGCCCGGCGCAGAACCTCATCGGTGCCGCCACCGGCCCGGGCAAGAAGATCGCCTCGATCATCAAGGCCGTCCAGGAAAAACTCGAGAACGGCGAAGAGATCAAGAAAGCGAGCTGACAAGGAGATGTGCAATGTTCGATTTTCGATCTGCAATGTCAGGCAGATCGAATATTGCAGATCACAGATCGAAGATACCAACACCGTACATCGCATCC
>JAJDCV010000049.1 GCA_029260675.1 Phycisphaeraceae bacterium | reverse complement strand
TCAGTGAGCACGCCTCATTGAATCAGGGAGACAGAAGGATGATTAGTCGCACGTCACGGATAGGCGTTTTAGGATTGGCGGTTTCCGTCGTAATGGTTGCAGGGTCTGCCGCCCAGGCGGGTCTGCTCGCGGCCAGCAGCGGTGGGGCGATGCCGGCATTTACCGGCACCCAGTTCTTCGACGATAACTTCTTCGGCTTTACGGTGTCGGCGAACGTCGATTACGCGGTGTTCGCACCCGGTGCGTTCGGCGCGGCGTTCCCGGGCCAGGACCCCAGCGGCGGCGCTCACTACGTCTACGCCTACCAGATCGACAACCTGGACACGGCTATCACCAAGTTAACCGTGGGGCTTGACGGCGATGAGACGCTGGGCGCCATCGGTTCGGTTGCCGACCCGGGCACGGTTGACCCCAGTGCCGCGTTATATGTCGGTGCGGGCCCGACCTCGTCCGCGTGGGACTTTACGGGACTGGGTACCGGCCAGAGCAGCGCGGTGCTGTTCTTCACCAGTGCCCAAGCCCCCGAGTTGCATTCCTCCACCGTGGCGGCCGCATGGTCAAACTCCCATGACCTGCCCAGCCCGCTGCCTGAACCGGCGACCCTGACGCTCCTGGCATTGGGTGCGGGTGTGACCTGTTTCGGCAAACGTCGTCGGCTGTGAATCACGCTCCCTGATTCCTCCGTCGTACCGCCATGTGATGAGGCCTGTTGGCCCCATCACAGACAGCTTGAGCCGGTGCGGGTTCACCGGTATGATCGTTGAATAAGACGATCGAGGATGGAGGGAGACAAGGTTGTTTCGCCGACGTTTGGGATGCCTGAAGCAAAAACGTATTCGGATCGCGAAGGCATGCGTACTCGCTTCCGTGAGTACGTTATTTTTGTGCGCTCCCGCCTTGGCGCTGGACCCTTCCGAGATCCTGGTCGTCTACAACGAGGACAGCCCGGACGGCATCGAAATAGCGAATTATTACGCCCAGATCCACCCGGAAGTCCAGTTACTTGGGCTTCAGGGGGTCAGCACCAACGAGCAGGTCAGTCAGGACCACTATCTGAATGTGATCCGGCCGCAGATCCTGGCCGGGTTGAGCCCGACCGTCGAAACGATTGTTACCACCAAAGGCCTACCGCTTCGGATCGAGAACACCCTGCCCAACCCCGTGTCTTATCCCGGTTGGCGGGGCACACCGTTTGGCGTCCCGATCCTGGATGATTGGTGGGCGCCTTACTCCAGCCTAGAGAGTGAGCTGACCCGGATCGACCTGATCGATTCTGCGGAGATGATGGGGGATCAGGCCAGTTTTATGTCGCCCCCGGCGTTCCCTTACGACACGATGCATCATGCCGCGAACCCTTACTTCAACACCCCCCTGGTATTTGAGCGTAAGGACTCCGGGACCGAGGGTATGAGGCTCAGCTCCAGGCTCGACGGCTTTACGGTCAACGATGTCAAGGGCATGATCGATCGGGCCCAACTCGCCTTCACGCTTCCGACGCAGCAGATCGTGATTGTGGACGACGATCCCACCGCCCCGGCCAGCGATGTGGATCGGATGACGGAATTGGCGTTTAACGTGCTGGATCCCGCCGACCAGACTTTTGTATACGACGATTCCACCGCTGTTATCACCGACGCGCCCTGGCCGGTCATCGGCTATGTCAGCCACGGTTCGCACGCCGCAGCGGCAGGCCCCAATTACATCGACAACCTGAATTTCCAACTCGCCAACGGTGCGGTCTTCCATACCTGGGAGAGCTTCAACGCCTACAGCTTCCAGCAGGGCAACAACCTGTTTGGGCAGGGCCTGTTGGGTGAGTGGATCGCCGCCGGCGGCACCGCGGGCCTGGGACACGTCGAGGAGCCCGGAGCCAGTGCCGCAACGGTCGCCAACGAGGATATCTTCTGGAGCATGATGCTCCAAGGCTTCACCTTCGCCGAGGCCGCCTGGGCCGCCACGCCGCAGCTTTCGTTTGTCAATACCGTGATCGGCGATCCTCTGATGACATTCAGGCCCTGGGCGGCCGGTGACGCAGATATGAATGGGATTGTCGGCGTAGACGACCTGGCGATCATCCTGGCCAACTGGAATCTCTACGTTTCAAATGGCGTCGCCGACGGGGACTTCAACTTCGACGGTTATGTTGGCCTCGATGATCTATCCATCCTGCTGGATAACTGGGACGGCAACAGTTCCCCGCCCTCGGTCGTGGTGCCCGAACCCACTACTTCGGCGGTCGTCTTGCTGGGCGCCGCAGTACGCTTCGCCACACGGCGTGGCGGGCGGCCTCGAAGCCTGGGCCAGCCCAACAGCTGACACAGATACAAACTGAACCGGACAGCGTTCGCAAGTTAAGCCCCGACAAGGTTTCGGCGTCGCTGCGCGCGATCCATCTGTTCGCCGGTCGGGCTCTGGCCGGTGGTCATCATGTCGATGAAGCAATCGAACAGGTAGCGTGCGTCGTGGGGCCCGGGGCTGGCCTCGGGGTGGTACTGTACGGCGAAGATCGGCTCGGCCGCGTGACGGAAGCCTTCAAGCGTCTGGTCGTTGAGGTTGATGTGTGTCGGCTCGCCGCCTGCTTTTTTCAGGCTGTCGATATCCACCGCGAAGCCGTGGTTCTGGCTGGTGATCTCGACCTTGCGGGTGTGCAGATTCTGGACCGGCTGGTTGCCGCCACGGTGGCCGAACTTCAGCTTGAACGTGTCCGCTCCGATCGCCCGGCTCAAGAGTTGGTGCCCCAGGCAGATCCCGAAGATCGGCAGCTTGCCGCGTAGTTGCTTCAGGCTCTCGATTGTTTCAGTGACCGCCGCGGGGTCGCCGGGCCCATTGGAGATGAACAGGCCCTCGGGCTTGTGCTCCAGCACGGCGGCAGGGTCGGCGTCGTATGGCAGAACCGTCACCTCACACCCGGAATCCACCAGGTTCCGCAGGATGTTCAGCTTCGCGCCGCAGTCCAGTGCGACGACTTGGAAACGCTTGGCGGGAGACGGCGCGGCTCCCTGGATCGGGGCCCAGCCTCCAAGCCCCTGGTCCCAGCGGATCGGCTCAGTGAGGCTGACCTCTTTGGCGAGGTTGACCCCGATCAGCCCCCGGGCCTGTTTCGCTTTCTCAACTAGTTGGGCGTCGGTGATATCCGGGTCGGTTGAGAGTGCTCCCTTAAGCGCCCCTCGTGTCCGCAGCTTCCGGGTCAGGGCCCGTGTATCCACACCGCTGATCCCCGTGACGCCCTGGTCGGCGAGCCAGTCGCCAAGCTCCCGGGTTGCCCGGTAGTTGCTGGCGGTGTTGGAAAGCTCCCGCACCACGAACCCGCGGGGTTGGGCTCGGGACGATTCCAGGTCGCCGTCGTTGACCCCGTAGTTGCCGATCAACGGGCAGGTCATGGTCACGATCTGCCCTGCGTATGAGGGGTCGGTCAGGACCTCTTGATAGCCGCTTAGTGAGGTGTTGAAGCAGACCTCGGCGTCGAGGGTCTTGGGCGTGGTATCGCCAAAGGCTTCGCCGACAAATACGCTGCCGTCTTCCAAGGCCAGGCGGGCGGTGGTGTGTTGGGTGTGGGCCACGGGTGTTATTCAGGCGTTTGCGTGGTTCAGTTGGCGGGAGTGTAGCGGGCATTGGCGGCTACGACCACTTGGCCTGGAATACATGATTCCTATCAGGCTTCACCGATCGGTCGGGGGTTGGGCAGGGGCTCATTGGGCAGCAGCAGTGAGCGACCGACACGTTTGTCTTCCTCGCCGTAGGACGGGTCCAGATCCAGGGCCGGGTTCGGCGGTGGGAGTTCGCCGTGCTTGAGGTAATGCTCCGCCCGGATCGACGCGTCCTCCAGCAGCAACTGCGCCTGATCCCGAAGCCGACGGAATTCACTGCCGTCCAGCGGTTTATCGTCGCAACGCATGGGGCCTTCCATCAGGATGACGATCCGGCCAAAAGGCATGGGGAAACGGGTCCGGTCCCAGGTCCGGGCTTTGATCGACCGAGAACTCACGACGTTGATGGCGCAGATCGGGGCGCCTGTTTCGTGGGATATCGCGATGACCCCCGGCTTGAGAACCCGGACGGGCCCCGACGAGCCGTCCACCGCCAGAGCCAGAAGGATCTCCTGATGGTCTTTGACATACTGGACAAGGTCTTTGAGTACGGCCGACCGACGTGACTTGCCTTTTGACGAGCCGCCACGGAAGACGTGGTAGCCCTGACGTTTCAGGGCCGCGGTGATGACCTCCCCGATGTCGCTGCGGCTGGCGAGTGTGGTCGGTTTGAACTGACGGTAGGCCCAGGGCGAGAGCACGACATTCTCGTGCCACAATGTCATAAGGAGATTTCGGTGCCGTTTCATGGCGACCGCCGCCCGGCCGAGCCCGAAGGACTCGACCCGGCTGGTGTACCAGACAAGCGACATGTACACCCAGATCACCCAGGCCAGCAACCAGGACACGGCACGCACCACCGGCCCGCTGAGCTTCTTGCGGAACGAGCGCACGCCTTGCTTCGCCGCGCGTAGGCCGGTCTGGATCCGCGACATCAGGCTCGGCATGTTCGTG
>JAJDCV010000048.1 GCA_029260675.1 Phycisphaeraceae bacterium | reverse complement strand
TCTGTGGGGGCGCAGATGTAGCCCGCCAGCGCCGACGCCGCGACCACCGCAGGCGATCCCAGATACACCAGAGAATCCGCGCTGCCCATCCGGCCCTTGAAGTTCCGATTGGTGGCGCTGATGGCGACCTCGCCCGGCTCGGTCGTGCCCTGGCCCAAACCGATGCAGGGGCCACAGCCCGACGGCAGGGGGATCGCGCCGGCGTCCAGCATCGCCTGCCAGTCGCCGTTGTCCTCCGCAATCCTTTGTACCTCCGCCGACGCCGCCGCCACATAGAAAGACACCCCCTCAGCAATTCGTTTGCCCTTCACAACGCTCGCCGCCTCGGACAGATCCTCCTGCCGGGCGTTCACACACGACAACAGATAAGCCTTCTGCACCGCGATCCTCTTTTTCTGTATCACGGGCAACGACGACATCGTCTTGACCTCATTAGGCCCGCAGACGTGGGGGATCACCGTGCTAAGATCCAACTCAAGCTCCACGGCATACACCGCATCGCAGTCCGCTTCCAACCGGTCTTCCCACCAGGCGTCGACCTCGCCCCGTGTGTAACCCCCGAGGCTTCCATCTCGGCGTGCGCCGGGTAGCGGGCTGTTAGCGAAATAATCCGCCCTGCCATAAAGATAATCCCTGAGCGTCTCGTCAAACCCAAACACCCCAGCCAACCCGCCCCATTCGGTGGTCATGTTCGCGATCGACATCCGCTGGTCCATCGATAGGGATGACGCGCCCTCGCCGACGAACTCGATCGCGTGGTTGAGCACCTCGTCCCGGTTGAACAGCCCACACAGCGCGATGATCACGTCCTTGCCGACCACCCCCGGCTGGAGCTTTCCTTTCAACACACACCGCGCGACCTTGGGCACCTGCCACCACGTCTGCCCGGTCGCCCAGATACAAGCCGCATCCGTGCGCACCACCGGCGTACCCAGCGCACCGATCGCCCCGTAAAGATTCGAGTGCGAATCGCTCCCGACGATCATGCTCCCCGGCACCGCGTAGCCCTGCTCGACCATCACCTGATGGCTGATCCCCGTCCCCGCCGGGTAGAAATCCACGCCGTGATCATCCGCGAACTTCTGGATCTTCGCGTACTTCCCAAGGTTCTCGGACGTGTGATTCTGGATGTCGTGGTCGATCGCAAATACCGGCTGGTGCGGGTCGGCCACCCTCGGCTCAACCCCGTCCGGGAAGATGCTCTTAAACTTCGGGATCACCGCGCCGGTGTTGTCGTGCGTCATCACGTGCTTGGGCCTGATCGTGACGATCGAACCCTGCAGCGCCGACTCGCCATCGGCTAAGCCCACCGCGTACCGCGTCGCAATCTTTTCTACCAGTGTCAGGCCCATCGTATTTCCTGCTTATCACTTGATCGGGTGCTTGCCAAGGTACTTGGCGATGTCGAAATCAACAAAATCGGCGTGGTGGAAGATGATCGACTCGATCGTCCGTTCGACCTTGTCGCCCTCGTGGCTGTGGGTCGCGACGATGTGCATGACCTCAGCGGGGATGCCGTGCTTGTAGCACATCGCCACCCCGCTGAACGGGTGCCGCAGCATCTCGCCGAAGTGGCCCTTGACCAGCTTGCCATCCGCATCCCGGTCGAACTCCAACGGCTTGCCCACGTCGGCCAGCATCGCACCGGCGATCAGGATGTCCTTGTTGACGGGGATCTTCCCGGCATAAATCGTCGTCAACGTGTCGGCGATCACGATGCACTGGCGGATGCAGGAGTTCAGGTGCTCGATGAAGCGCAGGTCGATGTCACCCGCCAACCACGTGAACGGGATCGCCCGCAACTCGTCGAACTTCCAGCCCTTGCCGCCGGCACCGGTCTCGATCGCCTCGGACCACACGGCCGCGACCTTGTCACGCAAACCCGCGTCCTGGATGGCGGTGATATCGGGGAATAATTCTGCGATCTGGTCGGCCGTATATGGCATCAGTCAGTCTCCTGGTAATTCTCTGGCGTCAGGCCCGTCGTAGCTGTGCGCTACCGGGTCGATCTTGCGCATCGGTTTTTGTCGTGATTGTTCTTCGGTGACATGGGCAACCAGCCCCGGCGTGCGGGCGATCATGAATAGCCCGTTCATCACCGCCGGGTCGAACCCGAGTTGGGCAAGCACCGCGCCGATCGCGCCGTCGACGTTGATCGGCAGCTTCTTCCCGGCCTCGGCGAAGACCTGCTCCACCGCTTTAGCGGCATCGAGGTACTTGCCCGATACCCCGGCCTCGGCGGTTAGTTCGAACAAGCGGGCGGTGCGTGGGTCGGCGCTATGGATACGGTGCCCAAACCCGCTCATCCGTTCGCCGCGTTGCTTCATATCGGAAAGCTCCACCTTCGCAGCTTCGCCAAGCGGCTGGCTGTTGCGCTCAGCACGTTCGATAATCCGCCCAAGCTGTGTAGCACAGTCCTGGACCGCGCCGCCGTGGGACTTGTTGATCGACATGATCCCCGCCGCCACCGACTGACTCAGCGACGCCCCGGTGCTGGCCACGGTCCTCGCCGCCAACACGCTCGGCGGGGTCGCGCCGTGGTCGATCGAGGAAACAAGGATCGCATCCATCAGCTTCCCGACCGCCGTGCTGGGCAACTCGCCGCGCAATATCAGGTATACCGCCTGCCCGAAGTTCACGTTGCCCATTAGCTCGGCGATGTCGTAACCACGGACCGCGACCCGGTTGGGCTTGATCTCGGTGACGGCGGTGGTCCAGGCGTTGGGGTTGGTTTCGCTCATGATGCGCTCCCTCCCCCGGAAGTAGCAGTGATCGCCTTCAGCGCCGCCTCCGGCAAGTCACCAAAGCTGGAAACCACCGTAGCGCCCGCGTCGGTCAGGGCCTTGACTTTCCCGGCGTGAGTGCCCCTGCCGCCCTCGATGATAGCACCGGCGTGGCTGAAGCGTGTGCCTTCCTTCGCCGCTTTGCCACCGATGTATGCGACGACGGGCTTGGTGACACGTCCCGACTTCATTAACGCCGCAAGGTCTTCTTCCTGTGACCCGCCGATCTCGCCGAAGATCACGATCGCCTCGGTGTCGGGGTCGTCTTGGAAAAGTAGCGCGACGTCGGGGAACCGCAGGCCCAGGACCGAGTCGCCGCCGACGTGGCAGATCGTGCTCAGGCCGATGCCGACCTGACCCAGGTAGTACGCGGTAGATGAGCTCATCCCGCCGGATCGGCTGATCACGCCGACGTTGCCCGGTTTGAACCAGGCTTTTGCGGACTCAGCACGCCCGCCGATCATCCCAAGCACCGCCTTGCCCGGGCTGATGATGCCGAGTGTGTTAGGCCCGACGAAGTTTGCACCATGCGCCTTGGCGGCGTCGGCGATCTGGATCGCATCCCAGACCGGCACACGGTCGGGCACGATCACGACCAGCTTGACGCCGGCTTCGATCGCTTCGATCGCCGCGGCCTTGACCAGCCTGGCCGGGACGAACACGACCGACACGTCCGCCGGCCCGCCGTGGTTCTCCCGGCAGTAGGCGTCGGCTTCTTTGACCGTATTAAAAACCGGGACGCCCTGGACCTCCTGCCCGCCTTTCGTAGGCGTGCAGCCGGCGACGACGTTCGTTCCGTAGCCCAGCATCAGGTTGGTCCGGGCCTGGCCCTCTCGGCCGGTGATGCCCTGAACGATCACACGTTTGGTTTCGTCGATCAACACTGCCATGACTTAGTTCCCTCCCCCGGCAACCGCCGCACAACCCAACACCTCTGCCAGCCCCGGCACATCCAATTCAACATGCACCACCGGCTTGCCCGCTCGACGCAATTCCACCTCGCAGGCAATGAACTCCGAGTCCTTCCCGGCCACGTCTTCTTCAGCCACCGCCAGCACGGGAATACCTGCTTCTTCCTTCAGTAATCCTGACGAATGTTCGACCGCCAGTCGGGTTGCTTCGACATCGCAACCATCGGTATCGATCCACACCTTGCCACCGTTGATAGGAAAGGATGAACCGGACCCGACAAACGCGGGGGTTCTTGGCCCCCTGGGAACCCAGGGAGCAACCGTGGAGGCGCTGACCAATTCGGCGAATCGCTGCGAAATCGTGCGCGGCGTGTCGTCCTTCTTATAGCCTTCGACCTTGCCAGGCAGCTCGGCACAGGCATCGCTAAGCACCTCAACCGCCCGATCCTCGCTGTTGCCACCCAGCCGAATCACCGCAGGGATCGTGAGTTCCAATTCCCAGAACGCTTTAGCTAACCCGTAGGCAGACCAGAACTGCTCCTGGCTGGCGACGCCCGAGCCCGAACCGAAGTACCCCACGAGGTCCGGCTGGCTGAGGATGCTGCGTGCGGCTCGGTAGACCTTGGCGGCCGAGGGGTTGCCGGAGGTGTCGGTGAAGTTGGCGATGGTGAACCCCTCGGACATGATCGCGTCCATGGACATCATCGACCCGCCGCCACCGGCCCCGTGGAAACCGACCAAGCCCTTGGAGCCATCGTCGGTCTTCGTGTTTAGCTGTGCAAAGTAGAACGTCCCACGGTGGTCGGCCTGCTCGATGTCGTACGCGATCCGTTCGAGAGCAGCGGGGGGGTGGTCCAACTCACGGGCGATCTCGATGCCCAACTCCGGGTGACGGAACACCGCGTAGTCATCGATCGTCATCCGGCAGTCGGCCGCCACCACCCGGCCGTCCTCCGTCGTTACCAGCGGGTTGATCTCAAGCGAACGAGCTTCGTAGGTCTTCGCCACTTCAAAAACACCACGCACCGCCGAAGCGACCGCGTCTTGCAGTTCGGTTTCGACCCTGGATGCCGCGATCAGCTTTTTCAGTAGGGCATCATCCGGCCCGGTCTTGGGGTCACACGCCAAGCGGTGCACATCACCGGCCCGCTGCTCGATCCCGGACCCACCCGCCAGGGACAAAAGGATCACCGGAGCCCGCGCCGCATCGTCCAGCGCCAGCGACACGAATAATTCCTCTCGAATCGCCACCAGCTCCTCAACCAGGACCTCGGTCACCGGGAAATTCCCCACCGTCATCGAAAGCAACCGTTTGGCTTGTTCGACCACCTCAGCGGGGTTATCGGCGAACACAACCCCACCGATCGCCTTACGTCCCGTGGTCCAGGCCTGGATCTTGACCACCACCGGGCAACCCAGTTTCGCGGCGATTTCACCGGCGGCCCTGGGTGTCGTTGCCGACCCGCCGCGAGGGACAATCATCCCGTGCTTGGCCAGTAAGGCTTTGGCTTGGTATTCATGTAGGCGTGCCATGGACGAAAACCCCTTTAATCGCTCTGGAGCCCATTTTTAGGCTGTTTTGAACAGACTATAATAACCATAATCATCCGGCTTGTCAGCAGGGCTTCCGATCAAAATCAGGTTACCCCGTCTCGGCCGATAAGCCATCCTTCAGTTCATCACCGCACACTTCCAAGTTTACCCAAACCCACAAATAACCGACGGACAGAACAGTGTCTATTGCCAATGCACAGGGCTCGGCGTCGGTTCGTCAGGCCCAAGTGCTCACCCCACGCACCCGAGGCAACCTCATGCCGACGTTCACACCCCCCAGCGACCAGATCCAGCAGCAGGCGATCAACACGATCCGCACCCTCAGCATCGATGCGGTACAGGCCGCCAACTCCGGGCACCCCGGCACGGCGATGGCCATGGCACCGCTGGCTTACCTGCTCTGGAACCAGCACCTGAATTTCGACCCGTCCGACCCGATCTGGCCCAACCGCGACCGGTTCGTGCTCTCCGCCGGACACGCCTCCATGCTGCTGTACTCCATGCTCCACCTCACCGGTGTCAAGAGCGTCAACGAGAAATACGAAACTCTCGGCGAACCCGCCGTCAGCCTTGACGACATCAAGAACTTCCGCCAGGCCGACAGCAAGTGCCCCGGCCACCCGGAGTACCGCTGGACCTCCGGCGTCGAGACCACCACCGGGCCGCTTGGTCAGGGCCTCGCCACCAGCGTCGGCATGGCGATGGCCAGCCGATGGATGGCTGAAAAGTTCAACCGCCCCAACTTCGATATGTTCGGATTCAACGCCTACGCGCTCTGCGGCGACGGCTGCATGATGGAGGGCGTGACCAACGAGGCCGCCTCGCTGGCCGGGCACCACAAGCTGGCGAACCTCTGCTGGATCTACGACAACAACCGCATCACCATAGAGGGCAACACCGACCTGGCATTCACCGAGGACGTCGCCACACGCTTCATCGCACTGGGCTGGAACGTCACCCGCGTCGGCGACGCCAACGACCTGCACATGCTCAACCGCGCGTTCGACACCTTCCACAACGAGAAGCACCGCCCGACACTGATCATCATCGACAGCCACATCGGCTTTGGTGCACCGACCCTTCAGGACACCGCCGAGGCGCACGGCTCACCGCTGGGTGAGGCTGAGATCCGTCGGACCAAGAAGAACTACGGCTGGCCTGAGAACGAACATTTCCTCGTCCCCGACGCCGTACGCGAGCACTTCGCACAGGGCATCGGCGATCGCGGCGGCAAGGCCCGCGACGCCTGGATCGAGCAGTTCAAGGCCTACAAGAGCTACTACCCCGAGCTGGCAGACCAGCTCTACAAGATGCAGCACCGCGAACTCCCCGCCGGCTGGGACAGCAAGCTGCCGACATTCGAGCCCGATGAAAAAGGCGTGGCTTCTCGCGCCTCCTCCGGCAAG
>JAJDCV010000047.1 GCA_029260675.1 Phycisphaeraceae bacterium | reverse complement strand
ACGCTGTCTCCCCCGTGGTGCCCTTCAACAACCGGGACACGGATGTCGTCGACGGCCTGCCCGTGGTGCTCGGTGACACGGATCTTCTCGGTGAACCAGTCGAAGTCCAGCGTGGCGTAGTACCCGGTGATGCGTGCGCCGCGGCGGGCGGCGCTGCGGCGTGAGACGAAGTTCTGTGTGTAGCTCAGCTGCGTCGCGTCGTCGTACATGACCATCGCGGAGCCGGCGTCCTGATTCTGGATCGAACTGGAGAAGGCGCAGGCGTGGTCTTCCTTACCCATCCCCCCGTCGTCACCGCGTTTGAGTATATTCGCCGGGCTCTCCGGGCACAGCTCGGTCTTGGTGCAGGTTGAACAACGCATGTCCGCCGGCTCGTTGCCGCCGTAAACCCTGCGTGTGCTGGTCGCGGCGATCGCCAGGGGCGTGGCGTCCAGCAGGTGGTTGATGTAATCGAAGTCGTGGGTCGCTTTTTGCAGCCACAGCCCGCCGGTGGTCTCATGGTCGCGGTACCACTGCCCGAAGTAGACCCCGCCGTAGGGCACGTCGTTGAACGCGACGACCTGGTTGATCACACCCAGCCGCCCGGACTGCACGATCTCGTTGACGCGCTGGCACAGGGGCGTCATCCGTAGCGGGAAAGAGACGACGACCTTGCTGTCTCGCCCCGCGAACGCCGACGAAAGCTCGGCGAGTTGTTCAAACGTGATCGAGACGGGTTTTTCAAGGAACAGCGGCAATCCAAGCGCCGCCAGCTTGACCGCGATCGGTGTGTGCAGGTCGCAGCGTGTGCCGAGCATCAACGCATCAAAGCCGTCGGCCTGTTCGATCAGTTCGTCGGCGGAATCGAAAAAGCGGGTATCGTCAAAAGCCGCCCCCTCACTGCGCAGGTGGGCCTTGGCGTTATCGCCATCCGGATCAGCCACCGCGGCGAGGCGGACATCGGGGTCCATCTCTTGCGCAAGCTTAACCAGCGAAGCGGCCCGTAATCCCGAGCCGATGACTGCTAAACGGATCATGTCAGAGTTAATCCCGTAGTTGCTGAAAGATTAATAGCTCGCATCACTTAGTGGGGCATGATACCTGTTTTATCGCCGATGCTTCTACGCTACGTAAAGCCGATAATCCGCCCCATACCGCGCTGTCTGTTCAATTCCCCTGAGAAGGATCGGCGTGCCTGGGCCAGAAGAGTCGCTTGGCTTTGTCCAGTTCTTCGAAGGTGGTCGCCTCGCCGGTGCCTAGGATGTCGATCTTCCTGCCAGCGGACCCGGCATGGCCGTCAGCATAGAGCACATTCACTTGCCCCCCCTCGTCATCGATTTCCCCCGAATGCCGGCCCCATTCGATGTAGTTCCAGATGTTGGCGCTGGTCTCGTTGTCCTGATGCACGAGCGGCAGCTGGTGCGGCCGCAAGGCTGAGGTTGTGCCAAAGTCCGTGATGACCAGGTGCCCGTAGTAGATCTCGGTGGACAAGAGCAACTCGGAGGTGCTTATCATGTTGTCGATGCGGTGCCACTTCTGGTTTGGCCTAAACCCGTCCTTCCCATCGGGGGCGTTGGGGCTGCCCGCACTGGAGATCCCATCACTGATCGACAGGAACTGGTTCATCCCGTAGCTGGACAGGACGTTGTCATCGGGGTCCGGAGGGTTGCTGACGGCCCCGGCGAGGTAGGGCTTAATGTCGGTCGGGCAGACCAGGTTGCTGTTGCTGCCCTCCTCGGTGCTGCCCACGGCCGCCCCGTCCAGGATCAACCGGTGCCACCACCGGGTCTCGACCCCGTTCTCGTGGTAAAAGGCGTAGGGCAAGAGCCCGTCGTTGTTGGTCGCATACGTCATCATGGCGACGCCGACCTGGCGCTGGTTGGACAAGCACACGGCCCGCTGGGCGGTCTTGCGTGCGGCACCCAGGGCGGGAAGCAGGATCCCAACGAGCAATGCGATAATCGAGATCACCACAAGCAGTTCGATCAGCGTGAATGCTTGATTGCCTAGCCGTCGGTTCTTCATGGTTGTTCAATCCTAGTCCTGGTGACTGACCGTGCCAACTATCCCGACCCGGCCCCCGCAAAGACTAACTTGTTAATACGACTTGGCATCATAACAGGGATTAACCACTAATAAAAGCCTATTTTTCGATTTTTTGAAAAATAATAGTTGACAATACAAGCTGGGCCGCTAAATTGGAGGGCATGCCAGTGACAGATGTACCTAAATACGAGCAGGTCAAACGCAGCCTGGTTAAAGAGATCCAGACCGGTCGCTGGTCCCCGGGCAGCCCGTTCCCCTCGGAGAGCCAACTGCTTCAGCGCTACAAAGTCAGCCGGCCGACGCTGATCCGTTCGCTGCAGGAGATGGTGCGCGATGGGTATCTTTATCGCGAGCAGGGCCGGGGCACGTTTGTCGCGGACCTGAGCAAGAAGGCGCGGAGCGAAACCGTGGCCGTGTTCATGTCCAACGATATCGCGGAACTCAGCGGCGACGCACGCGAGGTCCAGCTGAAGATGATCAACGGCATCCAGTCGGCGCTGGGTCAGAGCCGACCCACGATGACGGTGCGTCAGTCAAAACCAAACCAGATCGATCAAGACACGAAGTGGTTCCTGGACCAGACGCCCCCGGGGATGGCGCTGGTGATCGAGCCGTCGTTCAACCCGGCGCTGATCCGCGAACTGCAGGACCGTGGCTGGAACACCTGGGCGCTCAACGAACCCTGCCCGGGATGCCACAGCGTCTACATCGATCAGGACGCGGCCGGGTATCTCGCGACCCGGTATCTGATCGAAAAAGGTTGTCAACGTATCGCGATGCTCAACGGCCCATTGGATATGTACTGGGGCTTCGAGGCACGCCAACAAGGCTACCACCGGGCGTTGAAAGAGGCGGGGCTGAAGATCGACCCGTCGCTGGCGCACCAGGGGAGCCACCCGATCGACAGCGAGGCCGGGCGGGCGATGCTCCGTGAACTGCTGGATGCCGGCGCCAAGCTCGACGGGGTGGTGGGCGCAAGTGATGCCAAGGCTATGGGCGCGATCGCCGCGGCGCAGGAGTCGGGCCTTTCGATCCCCGGTGACATCCGTTTTGTGAGTATCGATAACACGCTGGCGGAACGGTCGGACCCGCCGCTGACCGCCGTGGCGTTGCCGTTCGGCCAGCTCGGTGAGCAGGCCGTCATCCAGGCGGGCCAGGTCCAGAAACAGGACGGGGGCACGGTCGCGATGAATATGCAGATATGTCTACAACCCACGTTAATTGAGCGATGAGTCACCGCCAGTGTCGGCGGTGTGACCCACGCCCTTATTATCTTCTGAGGAGGAGAAAACAGATGCATAAGGTTTCAAAGATCCTGACAGGGGCGTCACTGGCCGCGGCGCTCATGGCGCCGGGGACGGCCAACGCAGGGACGTTTGCCAACATTGTCATGGACGGCACCTTCGCTGACTGGGCCGCGATCCCAGCGGGTGTCGTCGACGTCGCAGACAATGCCGGGCAGATCGACTTTGCGTCCATCCAACTCGCCAACGACAACGACTTCCTCTACGTCCATATCGTCTTCCACACGGCCCGGTCCAACGGCGCCTGGTTCGCGGTGGATACCGATGAGAACGCCGCGACGGGGTTCGACCCGTTCGGCATCAGCGGCCAGGGCGAAGAGGCCGGCTGGGTCAACGACTTCGCGGTCGACCAGCGCACCGGGTTTAACGTCGGTGGCCTAGCCCCGATCACCGTGATCGCGGCGGACGGCCTGGCTGACAACTGCTGCTCGGACACGATGGAACGCGAGATCGCGATCCCCCGGAGCGAGGCGAACAACAACAACCCCGGGCCCGAGTTCGTGGACAACGACTTCACGTTCATCGGCTGGACCGACACCGGCGGCGGTGACGTGACTACGCCGACTTACTACCAATTTGCTGTCCCCGAACCGGCGAGCATGGCTCTAATCGGGCTCGGCGGCCTGGCGATGCTGCGTCGCCGTCGGTAAGCCCGTGCGTTGGCCTGAGATGGCCGAAGATTTTTCGCCGGCGAATCACCGCCGGGCCCAGGCAACATGCCGGACCCGGCGGTGAAAACCGGCTCATCGTGGGCCGATGGGTCTAATCACACCGGCTCACATTGGATCGAAGCAAAGCAAAGTTAACTGTCATTCGGACCCCCGTAAAAAGGACACAGGCA
>JAJDCV010000046.1 GCA_029260675.1 Phycisphaeraceae bacterium | reverse complement strand
AAGATTAAAAGGACCAGGACTCGAGGGCTGCCCCCACGGAACGACATACTCAAAAGGTATGTCCGGTGACGGGACTTGGTAGCGGACCGCCCCGGCCAGATGACGGACAAACAGGACACGGGCCCGGCCTGGTCCCGACGTACCGCCCCTGCCGTTACCGCCGGGACCTCGTGAGATTTATGATCTGTGATTTATGATTGATGATTTGAAGAATAGAAAGAGAGTTCACCGCAGAGAACACAGAGGACACAGATCAAGGCAAAAGAATGTGGACAGGATGACAGGATGGACAGGATCATGCGGGCTATTACCGGCGCACTAATCTTATCCTGAACATCCTGTCATCCTGTCAAAACGCCTTCTCTCTGTGCCTTCCTCCGCGCCCTTCGCGCCTTCGCGGTTATCCTATCCCCCGTCTTCCTCTGCACCACTGCGGCGAATCCCCTTTCCGTCCGCTCCGCATCTCCGCACCCCCCGTTTACCCCTTACGAACTTTATACCCGTCCGGAGCAATCCTCCGCACAGAGCAGGCCCTATCCCGATGATCGCTAACAAATCACCCCGCAAAAGTCAAGACAAAATACGGGTCCGAACCCCGCCCTTGAGGGTTGCAAAGTCACGGGCGATGCCTTAATCCTCTCACCCCGGCGGGTGTACCGCAGGGGTCAAAATATGTATGCGTTGGGTCGATATTTTTCGCGGATCAGGCCCACACAACACAGGGAAATATCGTTATAGTAGTTGTCGGTGGGAGCACCTGAATTTGCGAAGAAGCCAAAAACCCATTGTCATTGCCGCACGCCGCAGCCCCCTGGCCAAAGCCCAGGCGGAACTGATCGGCCGGATGGTGAACCAACTGCACCCCAAGATCGAAGTGCATTACCGCTGGGTCGAATCAACCGGCGACAAAGCACTGAGCCAGTCGCTGGCGGATCAGGGCGGCAAGGGGCTTTTCACCAAGGACGTCGAGCAGCTCCTGCTTTCCGGCGAAGCCGACCTCGCGATACACAGCCTCAAAGACCTGCCCGCGAAAGACACGACCGGGCTGGTGCTCGCCGCCGTGCCCCGCCGGGAAGACCCCCGCGACTGCCTGATCACACCCGACTGCCTGGCGTCGATCAACGACCTGCCACACGGCGCCGTCGTAGGCACCGCCAGCCCACGCCGCGCGGCACAACTCCTTCAGCTGCGCCCCGACCTGAAGATCGACCTGCTCCGCGGCAACGTGCAGACACGCCTGGACAAGGTACTCAACCCCGAGGGCGACAAGCGTTACGACGCCACCCTGCTCGCGTTCGCCGGGCTAAACCGGCTGGGCATGACCGAGCACACCGCCCACACGGTCCCGTTCGAGGACATGCTGCCCTCCGCCTGTCAGGGCGCGCTGGCCGTGCAATGCCGGGCCAACGACCACGTCACCCTGACGCGCTGCCTGCCTTTGAACAACCCCGAAGCCTCGACCGCGGTCCACGCCGAACGCCAGGTCGTGGCAGGTCTAGGCGGCGACTGCCACAGCCCGATCGCCGTACTTGCCGAGCAATCCAAACAACCCCCCACACCCGCCAAGCGCAACGCCGACGCACACTGGTTCCGCCTGCGGATCAAGGTGCTCGCCGGCGACGGCAGCGAATGCCTGGAAGTCGACGAGCAGGTCAAGACCAAGGATCTTCGCCGCCTGGTCAAACGGGCCATCAAAGATCTCAAGGATCGAGGCGCCCAAAAACTCCTCAATACCGGCTGCGAGATCACCCCCCTGCACGCCGCGGCCCCCGCGACACCACCGCAAGACTCCACAGCCGATCAGCCCACCCAGGGCGTCCAAGCCACCGCCTGATAACCTGTTTCTCTCAGGCCAAGAATATCCATCAGGCTTTCGTCACATCCACCGTTATCGAACCTGGGCATGACGCCACCGGGTCCGCGATCACACACCCGGTTCCAGGGTAGCCCGTTGGATGTCTATGATCTCCTTCCCAATCTATCCTACGGCCTAAATCGACTTTACAAACCCTCCGATGATCCCTCTATCGGGGAGGTCCATGGGATCATCGCGCGCTTGGCTCCAAAGGGTAGCCTGGCTGTGATGCTTGCCCCAAAGGAGTCGGCGATGCCTTGCCCAAGAGATCAAATGAACGCCCTGTTCACCACGTGCCTGACGTGCGTGGTCTTGACTTGCACCGCTCAAGTGTTCGCAGAATCTAAAGGCGATCCAGACCCCTCGACAGGGAACGGCCTGGTGGAAGAACTGATCCTCGGCGAGTCCCCGTACCCCCAAGAGGCGGGTGAGTTTCAAATCACACTCAGCAGCGAACATCTCCAAAGCGGTGAATCCCACAGCACAGACCTGATCCTTGAGTTCGAGTACGGCCTCACCGATTCATTCCAGGTGAGCCTGGAGATCCCCTACGGTCTCATCGACGCGAAGGAAGTCGGCGAAAGCGATGTGGACGGCATCGGTGACATCGGTGCCGGGGCGATGTGGAACTTCCTGAACGAAGCGGGATTCGTCGTTTCGGCGGCGGTCGAGGTTAATTTCCCGACCGGCGATGAGAACGACGAACTGGGCGAGGGGGAGGCCGAGGTCGAACCCATGCTGCTCGCGGTGATCGTGTTCGATTGGTGGGAGTTGTACGGGGGCATCGGGGGTGAATTCACGGATGACGAAGATGCGTTGACCTACTCGGCCGGCGTCGCGGCAACGATCGGCCCGGTGGTGGGCCTGCTCGAATTCGCCGGCGTCACCGGCACCGAGGAAGCCGAAGAGGTGCAGTACATCGCCCCGGGTTTGGCGGCGTCGATCCTGGGCGATACCGAGTTCGAGATCGGCGTACCCATCGGCCTGAACAACGACTCCGCCGACTGGGGCCTGACCTGCCGGGTGGTCTGGGAGTTTTAGATGGCACCCTGGCGGTGTGCCCATAGAACCGGGGCGATGGTGAGGATGACCTTATGTTCTGTTCATTGAAAACCCGTCTGACAGGCGCGTTCCTGGTGGTGGCGTGCATCGTGGCCACCCTGGCCCTTGTCAGCACACTGACCGTGAACTCGCTGGCGGATTCCTATGAAGACGCCATGACCGAGCGGGCCCCACAACTGCAGGCCCTGGCGCACGCGTCGATGGCGCTGTCCCAAGTGGTGGAACATGCCCTGTACGGGGGGGTGGGCGAGCAAACCGCGTCTCACAGCAGCGGCGTCGTAAGTGACGAGATGGCCGAGGCCGATCGCTGCATCGCGATGTTTGCCCAAGTCGCAGACGAGGAGGAAGAGATTGAGCACGCGAAACTGATACAAGAATCGCTGGATGAGATTCACGCCTGCGTGCGGCTACTGTCATCCAGTCGACAGCCCGGTGACGCGGCGGAAGCACATGATCACGGAGGCGTTGATACACACCTGCTGCCGGAAACCGCCTACCCGGACCTTGAATCGGCGACAACTTCGCAGCTGCACGCCCGGATCGAGAAGGCCCGAGATCATGCCCTGCGCCTGATCGGTGAAGCGATCCAGGGCGAGTTGGATGAACTCGAAGCGGACACCCTGGCCGCTGGAGAGGTTAAGGGAAAAGCACAGATCACAAATCTGGTCACCGCGGTGTTGGCAGCGATCGTGGCTCTGGTCTTGGGCCTGTTCACCGCAGTCGAGATCAGCCGGCCGATGAACGTGATACGAAAGGCGACCGAAAAATTCGGTAAAGGCGAGTTGGATCACCGCATCGAACCCCAGAAACTGACGGAGTTCCAGGATCTGGCCAAGGCATTTAACAACATGGCTCAGAGCGTGTCCGATGCCCAGAACCAGCGCGAAGATGTGCTCCATAAGCTCAATGAGGCCTCGCGGCTGGCGGGCATGGCCGAGATCGCCACCGGGGTCCTGCACAACGTCGGCAACGTCCTGAACAGCGTGAATATCTCGGTCGGCAGGATGACCCAGAAGGTCAAGGGTTCGAAGGTACAAGACCTCTCGGCTGTCAGCACAATGCTCCAGAAACACCGCGACGACCTTCCCACGTTCATCGAACACGACCAGCAGGGCCAGTACCTGCCTGCGTTCCTGTCCGAGATGAGCCAGCACCTCGATCAGACCATGGATGACCTGTCCGGCGACCTCACCGATCTATCCATGAACGTGGGTCACATCAAGCAGATCGTCGCGTCTCAGCAGTCGTTCGCAAGGGTGAAGGGGGTCGCCGAGCCCCGTCATATCCGGGAAATCCTGCAAAATGCGCTGGAAATCAACCGCTCGTGTTTGAAACGGCACGAGGTACAGACCCAGGTCCAGTGCGGGCCCGAGTTGATCGTGACCACGGACCAGCACAAGCTGTTACAGGTCCTGGTGAACCTGGTCAGCAACGCCAAGGACGCCATGTGGAACATACCGTCCGACGAAAGAGCCATCCGTATCGATGTGAGCGAGCAAGACGGCGGCGTGGTCATCAAGATCGCCGACACCGGCTGCGGGATCCCGCAAGAAAATCTGACCCGGATCTTCGAGCACGGCTTCACGACGCGGAGCGAAGGTCACGGCTTCGGTCTGCACACCTGTGCGCTGAACATGAAGGAGTTGGGCGGGAGCCTGCGGGTCGCCTCGGACGGGGCGGGCAAAGGCGCCACGTTCCGCATGGAGCTACCCAATAAGCCCGCGGAAAACTCCGGATTGATCCAAGCCGAGCAAGGGAAACTTCTCGTATGAATGACAACATCAGCACAGCCAATCAGAATCCCAGACGGGTGCTGGTGATCGACGATAACCCCTCGATCCACGAGGATATCCGCTCGATATTCCAGACGCCTGACACCCTCCAACTCGACACGCTGACCAGCCAGGTCCTGGGCCGGGATACCGAACCACAGCAGCCCGACACGACGATCCCGGTACGGATCGATTCGGCGTATCAAGGGCGGGAAGGCCTGGATGCGGTGGTGTCAGCGCTTAAGCGAGGAGAGCCCTACGAATTGGCGATCGTGGATATGCGGATGCCCCCGGGCTGGGACGGGCTGGAGACGATCGAGCGGCTCTGGCAGGCGGACCCTTCGATCCAGGTCGTGATCTGCACCGCATTTTCGGATTACCAGTGGTCGCATATCAACGATCGTCTTGGCCACAGGGACTCGTTGCTGGTGCTGAAAAAACCGTTCGACGCGGTGGAGGTCGCTCAGATGGTCTACGCGCTGACCACCAAATGGCGGTCGGCGCAGGCGCTGGAGGCCAAGAATCAGCGGCTGATTCAGGCGATCGGGCAACTCAGCGAAGAAATCAAGCGGCGGTCCGATACGGAACAGGTGCTCCAACACCAGGTCATGCACGACGCACTGACCAGCATGCCCAACCGCACCTACGTAACCAACCAGGTGGAACGCTGTGTCTTAAAGGCGAAGCGCGAACCGGGCTACCGGTTCGGCCTGATGTTTATCGACCTGGACCGCTTCAAGTACATCAACGACTCGCTGGGCCATCGCGCGGGCGACGACCTGTTGGTGATGGTGGCCAACCGGCTTCAGGAGGCGAGGCATCTGATCTGCACGACCCCCAATGTCGAAGACATGGTGGCGGCACGCCTGGGGGGCGACGAGTTTGTGGTGCTCCTGGCGGGCGTGGAAAACGAGTCGGCGTTGATCGAGCAATCCCAAAGCCTTCACGAGACCCTGACCGGCGTCTACATGGTTGATGGCCATGAGATCCCGGTGCAAACTAGCATCGGGGTCGTGCTCTGCGGATCAGAATACGATGACGTGGGCCTGGTGCTACGTGACGCCGACACGGCACTGTACGCGGCCAAGGAGAACGGGCGGGCAAGGTACGCGCTGTACGACCAGGCGATGCATACCCGTGTGGCCCGGCGGATGCTCCTGGAGCGGGAACTGAGGCACGCCACGGAACGCGGACAGATCAGTCTGGCGTATCAACCGATCGTGAGTTTGGATCATGGCCGGATCATCGAGTTTGAGGCGTTGCTGCGGTGGAGCCACCCGGAACTGGGGGTGATCTCGCCCGCCGAGTTCCTGCCGGTCGCCGAGGAGACCGGGCAGATTATCGAGCTGGGTGAATGGGTGCTGATCCGGGCCTGCGAGCAATACAAACACTGGGTCAGGAACGTGCCGAACCTTCAGGATCTGATAATGAGCGTGAACGTGTCACCGGTCCAGTTCGCGGTGGCGGATTTCCCAAAGGATGTGTACGCCGTCATCAAGCAGACCGGCGTGGACCCAAGCAAGATCCAACTGGAGGTGACAGAGACAGCGATCATGTCCAACCGTGATCGGGTGATCGAACAGATAAACCAGCTGGCCGACATGGGGCATCCGATCGCGATGGACGACTTCGGGAAAGGCCACTCATCGCTGGCCTGCCTCCATGAGATGCCGTTCAGCATCCTCAAGATCGACCAGAACTTTGTTAAACAGATCGACATCCAAGGCAAGTACATCAACACGATCAAGGCGGTGGTGGAGATGTCACACAACCGCAATATAACGGTCGTGGCCGAGGGGATCGAGACGGTGGCGCAGTTGTCCCAACTCCAGGCTGTCGAATGCGACCTCGGGCAGGGATACCTGTTTTCCCCAGCGGTCTCACCGAAGCAGGCGGAAGATATGCTGCGATTCCCGCCGAAGTGGTCGGACGTGACAGACCTGGGCGAGCAAAATCAAGCGTGGATCGCTTGAGTCACGTATGAAGCCGCGAAAACCCTAAGTAGATATCATTAAATCATTTAGCAACTTTGATCCGGTCCAGAAGCCGACCGATCCATGGACATCCGCGCGATCACCGCGTAGACCGCAAGGCTCTATCCGCTCCACCTGCACCCGCTGGCGCCCTCATGGCCCGACGGGTCGGCTTACCTCGAATCCTGTATACTGCTCGGCTCGGAAAACCCCCTTAGAAACGGAGCCTCAGGTGTCAGCGCGCAAACCCTACGTCGGCGGTAACTGGAAGATGAACCTCAACGGCCAGGAGGCCGTGGACCTGGCGTCCAAGCTCGCGGACGGATTCACCGCCGCGGATCAGGTCCAGGCAACCGTCTTCCCGCCGTTCCCCTACCTCGACCAGGTCGGCAAGGCCCTGGCTGCCAAAAACAGCGCCATCCAACTCGGGGCCCAGGACTTCTACCACCAGCCCAACGGGGCCTACACCGGCGAAGTCAGCCTGGCCATGCTCAAGGACGTCGGCGCGTCGGTCGTATTGGTCGGACACTCCGAACGACGACACGTGCTCGGCGAACCCGACACCCTGCTGAACGACAAGGTCCTCGCCGCGCTCGAAGCAGGGCTCGAAGTCATCCTCTGCATCGGCGAAAAGATCGAACAGCGCGAAGCTGACAAAACCGATCACATCAATACCGGGCAGTTGGGCTACGGCCTGGCCGGCGTCAGCGACGCTCAGATGGCCCGGATCACCGTCGCCTACGAACCCGTCTGGGCTATCGGTACCGGCAAAACCGCGACACCACAGGACGCCCAGAACACGCACAAAGTCATCCGTCAAGCCCTCTGGTTCCTGTACAACGACGACATCGCTAACTCGGTCCGCATCCAGTACGGTGGGTCGTGCAAACCCTCCAACGCCGCGGAACTGTTCACCCAGGCCGACATCGACGGCGGGCTGATCGGCGGCGCCGCACTCAAGCCCGAAGACTTCCTGGGCATCCTCCAGGCCGCAGCTGACAACGCCCCCGTCCCCGCGTAACAAAAGCATCGAAGAGACACCCACCATGATCACCACGATCACACTCGGCGCAAGTATCCTGGTCACCTCCATGGCGACCCTGTTCGTCCTGACCTGCCTGTTCATGATGCTGGTCATCCTGATCCAGAAGCCCAAGGGCGGCGGCCTCAGCGGCGCGTTCGGCGGGGCCGGCGGCTCGGCACAGGCCGCCTTCGGTGCCAAGACCGGCGACCTGCTGACCACCATCACCATCGCCTGCTTCGTCCTGTTCCTGGGACTGGCGATCGGGCTGGTCTACGCGATCCGCGACGACGTCGCACCACGGGTCCGCTCGTCGGCAGCCACCCCACCGATCAACCAGACCACCCCAGCCGGCCCGACCGATCAACCGGCCGATGCCCTTGATCAAGAAGCTCCGACGGACGCGGCGACACCGGCCGCTGAAACCGAGACCACCGTCGAAACAGCCGTTGATACCGCCACGGATCAAGCCCCCGCCGCGCCGGCCGAAACACCCACCGAAAACGCCACGCCTGGCACCCAACCCTAGACAACCCCGCCGGAATATGGTGAAGTGGTGCGTGTTGGCTTGACACCCTGAACCGGCAGCCGGGGATGTCCCCGACTCTGCCACACGGACCCGCCCCCGGACCTGCCCCACGGAGCGACGCTTTGATCCGATCGATGACCGGCTTCGGCGACGCATCCACCCAGGCCGACGGGGTCCATTACAGCGTCGAGCTGCGCAGCCTCAACAACAAGTATTTCAAGTGCTCGGTCCGCCTGCCCGAGGAGTTCCAGGGCATGGAAGCCATGCTCGAAGGCCAACTCCGCAAGCGGGTGTCGCGCGGGTCGTTCACGCTGACCGTGAAATTCAGGACCACGGACGCACAGGCCGTGTCGCGCGTCAACGACGAGGCGATCCTCACCTACCTGGACCACCTGGAAACGATCCACGCCAAGATCCAGGACCGAGCGGTGCAGATCGACCTGACCCAACTGCTGGTGCTGCCCGGCGTGCTGCAACCGGCGCAGGACGAGGCTTCATTGCAAGCCAAGTCCATCCCCGTGGTCACCCAGCTGCTTGATGAGGCGACCGACCGGCTGATCGCGATGCGTGTGACGGAAGGCCAGGCCCTGGCCGAGGACCTGCTCAAGCACCTTGAACTGATCATGGATCGGATGGGGACGATCGGCGAACGTGCCCCGTCGGTGATCGAGGAATACCACCAGCGTCTGCGTGCGAGGATGGACGAGCTGCTGGCCAAGGCCGAGCTCAAGGCGGACGAGGCGGCGCTGATCCGCGAGGTCGCGGTGTTCGCCGAACGCGCCGACATCAGCGAGGAGGTCTCGCGGATGGCCGGGCACGTCGCCCAGTTCCAGGAGATCATCGCCCACGGCAACGACACCGAGCCGGTCGGCAGGACGCTGGACTTCCTGGCCCAGGAGATGCTCCGCGAGGCGAACACGATCGGCAGTAAGAGCAACGACGCCCAGATCAGCCGGGCGATGATCGAAGCCAAGAGCGCGGTCGACCGGATCAAAGAGCAGGTGCAGAACGCCGAGTAATCCGCCCCGGACGTCCGGGGATACACGGGGGGCGAAATAACAACAGGCCAGAGGGCCGATACGGGCAGGTGGCTATGACCGATCAGCGACCGATTGCGGCGACCACGGCGGGGGCCGACGCGGTCCACTCCGCGGGCGCCTCGGTGTCGGGCCTGTCGGCGATCGGGAGCATGCCCTACGACGCGGAGGGCCGAAGCGTCTTCGCCGCCGACGAGCTGGCGATCGTGATGTCTCACTACCGGATCGGGTTGATCGACACCATCAAACAATTCAAGCGCGGATCGCGCAAAGCCCCGAAGCTGGTCATCCGGTCGGACCGGGGATTGTTCCTGCTGAAGCGCCGCGCCCACGGCCGGGACGATCCGTTCAAGGTCGCCTTCACCCACGGGATCCAGCTACGGCTCGCCGAGCGCGGGTACCCCCTGCCGAGGCTGATCGGGACCCGGCGTGAAAACAACTCGATGGTGCAGTACCTCGGGCAGGTGTACGAGCTGTTCGAATTCATCCGGGGCTCGACGTACGACCGGTCCGTGGAAGCGACGCAGGACGCCGGCGTGACGCTGGCGAAGTTCCACGCGTTGCTGGCGGATTACACACCCCATTACAAACCGCCCAAGGGGACGTACCACGGGGCCCCGGTCGTGATGTCTTCGATCCTCAACCTCCCCGGCGCGCTGCTCCAGCCCGCCAACGGCGTGCCGATCGTGCCGAAGGACCAGGCCCAGCAGATCGCCGATGAACTGGACCAGAGCTACCGAGAGGCGGCGGACCGTGCCGACGCGCTGGGCCTGCCCGATTGGCCGGTGCAGATCGGACACAGCGATTGGCACCCGGGAAACATGCTGTTTGAAGGGCCCAAAGTCGTCGCGGTGATCGATTACGACGCCGCCCGCCTGCTGCCCCGTGTGATCGACGTCGCCAACGGGGCTTTACAATTCTCGATCCAGGGCAAGGGCGACGACACCGAAAACTGGCCCGAGCAGGTCGATGAGGACCGGTTCATTGCGTTCTTCAAAGGATACGCCTCGCTCCAAGGCGGGGGTCTGACCGAGAGCGAAAAGAAGGTCGTTCCCTGGTTGATGATCCAGGCACTGATCGCCGAGAGCGTGATCCCCGTCGCGGCGACCGGGCTGTTTGCACAGATGAGCGGCGCGGACTTCCTGCGCATGGTGCTGCGTAAGGTCCGGTGGATCCACGAACACCACGAACAACTCACGGGGCTGACCGATGGGTGAGCGATACCAGGGCAGCATGTATCGTCTATGTAACCTGGCCCAAGGCCTTAGCCCGTGGGCTTCGACAAGGCGCATGTTGTGGGTGTTTGCGTGGTGTGGATTTGTGTATCCGTTGGTTGGCGCGTCTGCCCAGCAAGCCGTCGATGAAGCGGACGGTGATGCAGGCGTGCTGGCCGAACTCGGCGACGACGAATACCGCGTGCGCCAGGCGGCGACGCGGGGGCTGTTAGCCGACGACGCCTTGACGCAAGAGGGCCTGGATAGGCTGTTTGTCACAAGCGAAATACCCGAGCAACGCCACCGTCTCCTGCGCGTGGCACGGCATCACTTGCTGCGCAGGATGATCGACGAGCGCTACGGCAAGCTGGCGGGGCCCGGATCGATGGGGCTGTCTCACCAGATGGTAGAGGCCTGGGGGCTCAATGAAGAGTCACGGGCGGGCGTGATGGTGGTGATCACCTTGCCGGGCTTCCCCGCCTACGCCCTGCTTGAGCCGGGCGACGTGATTGTGGAGTTTGACGGCAAGCCCATCACCAAGAAGGTGACCGCCACGCAATTCCAACAGATGATCCGCGGCCACCAGGCCGGGGAAGTGGTCGGCCTGACAGTGCTGCGAGACGGCAGCCCCATCGATATACCGTTTCAACTAGGCAACGGCCAGGCGCTCGGTGAGGTCTACGACACCAACCGGCTGGCGCTCACCGCCCAGTACCGCCAGGCGTGGCTGCAAGAGCGGAGCCGGATGGAAGGCCTGCTCGGCCCCGACGTCGAGATAGAAGCCCAAGACACGGACAGCACAGCCGCGCCTTCACCGTAGCGCCGCACCCACTAACCCATTTCTATTCGCCGGCAAGGTCCGCGTCGAACTGGATCGCCTGCCCGGGAACGAGCCGGTCGCATTCGATGGTCAATTCTCTGAGCGCCCCGTCGCCGGGCACCACGCAGATGCGCTCCTCGCCCGGGGCCATGCCGCGCAGCGACGTGGCGGTTCGGACACCCGCGACCGCGGGGTAGGCGTCGAAGTAGAAAGGCGCGGCGCCGGTGTTGGTCACGGTGATGCGTGTGTGTTCGCCGTTGGTCTGAAACCTGGTGACACGGAAGCGGTAGCCGGTCGCCATGCCGGCCCGTCGGATGCGGTCGGGCTTCTGATAGCTGAACTGGTCGTTGGCGAACATGTAGGAGATGTGGAAGCGTTCGGCGGCCTCTTCGAAGCTCTCCCCGTTGGGGCCGCCCTGTGCGAGTGCCTGCCGCTGGTCGTTCGTGTTGTAGTAGCTGAACTCGCCGCCGGCGGGCGCGGTCTTGTAGCGGTCACGGCCAAAGAAATCCCAGCAGGATTCGTTGTACTCGTCGTGTTGCGCGTGCATGAACGAATCGTCGAACAAGCCGAAGTTCAGGTCGAGCAGGCCCGGATCGTCCGCGAACGGGGTGCGTTGGACTTCGGCGGCGTCGATGGAGATGCTCCAGGGCGTCTGATCAAATACCCCGTCGAGGTGCAGGAGGAACCTGGCTTGATACGCCTTGCCCGGGAAGGTCTTGCCCAACTCCATCGGGCCGTCATAGATGTGGTACTCGGCCCAGAGCCCAAAGCCCACCTGCACGAACGCGAGGCGGGGGTCCTTGTCGTACCGGCTGGCGAATTTCGTGTAGAACTCCAGCGCGAAGTCACGCAAGGCGGGGTGCGACCAATCACAGAACGCGGTGTCCTGCCCCTCGCTCTTGGCGGTGACCTCGTGATAATCCGTCAGCCGTTTGATCGAATCGGGGACCGCGGTCTGTGTGTAGCCGGGGTAGATAAATCGGAAACGCAGCACCGCCTGATGGCCTCGCGATGCGATGCGGTCGAGCAACTCTTCGACCGGCGTCCAGTCGTACACGCCCTGGTCATCAACGACTTGATTGAAGAGCATGTATGAAAACTCCAGCTGGATCGAGTCGGTGTCGGCGTGTTCGTTGTCATGCCAGACCACCAGGCCGGTCATGGGCTGGACGCTGTCGACGGCGGAACGGAGCGGCAACGGATGCCAATCGTCGGCGAGCGCGAGACCCGAGATGAATTGACACAAGACGAGGATGACGCACGCGTGCCTGGGTAGCATGGCGAACCTTTCCGGGTTGGATATGCGGGCCCGTATCTTGATGAATGGGTCATGCGGTGTCAATAGAAACCCGTGCAGAAAACAGGCCCGGGGTCCGGACCGGGGAAACAGACCGCCACGGCGATGCCGTCACACTTGTTACATACAACCCAGCCGTCACAACCGGAACGGCCCGGCCCTTTGCGCGGACATAATGCGCCGCGGCATTTGGCGTCCGGTGCGGTTATATCGTTGGTTTGGGGTGATCCTTCGCAGGCGCGGCGATACGTTGATAACTGACTGATAAAAACCCCCATGAAATCTATCCTCAACATCCTGGCTTGGTCGTTCGTGCTGACGTTGATCGTGTATCTCGCGGTCGGGCCCGGCACGGGTGTGCTGTACGGCAACCCGCTGGCGTGCCTGGGGGTCGGGCTGATCGGGCTGGGCATGTGCATGGATGGGCGGCGGCGTCTCGTGCCCGTGAAGGCCGCGAAACACACAGCACACTAAAACATCCCCAAAGCATCATCGCGCAAAAGAAAAGCCCACGTTCGATGAACGTGGGCTTGTTCTTATTAGGTGGACGTACCGTCGGGGGGTATACGTTTTATACGGATCACGCTTTCAAACCGCGCGTTTGTCCCTAAGCCCCCGGCTTCGCCGGGGTTCAGGTCACCTCGTACGTGCGTATCTCCCGGCGAAGCCGGGGGCTGAGGGTTTTGATCCGTGTAACCGGCCGGGCTAGCGTTTTGACTTGTACTCCAGCAGGGCCCGGTACTTCGGGGCCTTGCTGATGGACTGATCCATGAATTCGAGCTGGCCCCAGGCACCGAATTTGTCGGGCTTCTCCACGAAATTGAACGCGGTGAACAGGCTGCCGCCGGCGTTCTCGAATTCTCGCATGTTGGCCTGGTAAACCTGGTACATCTTCGAGTGCTTCTGCATGTCCAGGAAGGCCCTGGCGTAAGGCGGGTTGCCGCCGTTGGCCGTGTAGTGCTGCCCGCCCTCGTAAGCGATCAGGGGGATGCTCCGGCCGAGCTTGCGCGACCAGTTCTTGGCCAACGTGCCGTGGGCCCGGTAGTTGCTACGGACGCCGCGTGATATGTCGGCTAGCGCCCGGTCCAACAGCTCGCTGGCGGTGGTCCGTGAACTGAGCTTACGTAGTTCGCTGCTGCTGAGTCCGAAGTAGGTCGAGCAGGAGATCGCGTCGAACTCGCCCCTCAACTCCGTGACCAGCTGCTCGGTGACCCAGGGGTTGTCCTTCTGCCCGACGGCGGCACGGATCACACGGCCACGCTGCGAACCGAAGACGTCCCTCCAGATCTCGAAGTCACGGTCGGCTTCCTCGGCCCAGGTGGCGTTGAACGCGCCGCTGAGCGATCGGCCATCG
>JAJDCV010000045.1 GCA_029260675.1 Phycisphaeraceae bacterium | reverse complement strand
GCACCGACTGCGCCCGGCCGGCAGGTGTTGCGCGGATGCATGAAATCCAGGGTCGCTTCAGGACCCGATGAATCGGCCGGTGGGCCACACCTAAAAAGCATATAAACACATAATTTGCAATTAGATAAATATATTTCCCCCTGTGATTTCACTCTTGGTCCCTGTGTTCTGGCACGGCTGGCACTGCCGTTGCGTTCTGACCGGGGGCGGCGTGCCGTTGCGCCGCCTTGAAGTGCGATCCGTAGAGCAGGAAGTGTGAACGATGAGTGAGCAGGTCTGGTTGCCTTTGATCCGGTCTTCGAGCCAGCAGTCGCTGGGCGGAGCGATCCTGCGTCTGGCCTCGTTGGCCGAGGCGGCGCATCGGCAGCAGACCGCGGACGGGTATCACAGGGGAGAACCAAGCGATGTCTGGGCCGACGGACCGGCCCCGCAGGACGTAGTCGCCGCCAGCCAAGGCGGCCGGGACCACACGGAGGTGATCCGATGAACTACGGCCTGTATCTGTCCGCTTCAGGCGTCCTGACCAATACCTACCGTCAGGACGTCTTTGCCAACAACCTGGCCAACGTCGAGACACCGGGCTTCAAGCCCGACATGCCCTCGATACGCCAGCGAGACCCCGAGTCGATCGAGGATGGTTTGGGATTCGAAGGCTCCCACGAACTGCTTGACCGTCTCGGTGGCGGCGTGTTGGCGGGGCAGCAGCGGATCAACTTCACACAGGGTGCCCCCCGCCGCACCGGCAACGACCTGGATGTAGCGCTATTAGATAAGAACCAGTTCTTCGCCGTCGAAGATATCGACCCCGACACCGGCCAGACACTGGTCCGCCTGTCTCGCGACGGCCGGTTCACTTTGAGCCCCGCCGGGGAGTTGATCACTCAGTCCGGCAAGCGCGTGCTGGATGCCTCGGACCAGCCGATCGTCATCGACGGCCCGGGCAAGGCATCGATCGGCACGGGCGGTCAAGTCATGCTAAGTAACCTGCCCACCGGGCAGCAGCTCCAGGTCGCCGAAGTCAACAACCTCGACGGCCTGACCAAACTCGGCCAGGGCCTGTTCGCTTTTGAGAGCGCCGATCCCCGGCAGGCGATCCAAAACCCCACGGTCAAGCCGGGCCACGTCGAGGCCAGCGGGGTCGACCCCATCATGACCATGATGCAGGTCGTCGCCGCCACCAAGGCCGCCACCGGCAACGCCAACATGATCAAGTATCACGACCAGATTTTAGATAGGGCAGTAAACACACTGGGCAGGGTCGGTTAAGCCGTTCCAGTTTCTCCCGGCCCACAGGCCGACGCATTAACGAGGGTATCCATGGCCATCAACGCACTTCACTCCGCCGCCTCGGGTCTTAGCGCCCTGTCGACCTCGATCGACGTCACCGCCAACAACCTCGCCAACGCCAACACCGTCGGCTTCAAAACCTCACGTACCAACTTCGAAGACCTGCTGTACCTGCAGAAGGCCCAGCCCGGCGTCGAGAACGCCAACGGCGACATGCGGCCGGCCGGGATCCAGGTCGGCTTGGGCACACGCCTGAGCAATACACAGGCCGACTTCACCATCGGCAGCCCCCTGAAGACCAACGCCGACTTCGACGTGATGATTCAGGGCGACGGCTTCTTCAAGGTAGCGCTCCTCCCGGACCAGGGCGACGGTGTCGGCTACACACGAGCCGGCAACTTCTTCCGCAACCGCGACGGCGACCTGGTCCTGGGTAACTCCAACGGCCCACGACTTGAGCCGGCCCTCAATGTCCCCGAGGGCGTCACCGGCATCGAGATCACCGAGGACGGCACGATCTCCGGCGTCACGCCCGGATCGGTCGCGCCGACCGAACTGGGCCAACTCCAGACTACCACCTTCGTGAACCGGGCCGGTCTCAAATCCATCGGCGGAAACATCTTCACCGAGACCCCCTCGTCCGGGCAGCCGATCGAGGGCACCCCCGGCGAAGGCACACTCGGCACGATCCTGCACAAGTTCCTGGAATCCTCCAACGTCGATCCGGTCATCGAGCTGGTCTCGCTGATCAAGACCCAGCGTGCCTTCGAGATGAACAGCCAAACCATCCAGGCCGCCGACGAGGCCCTGCAGGTCATCGGCAACCTCAGCCGGTTCTAAACGATAACACCCCGTGATGAGCAAGGACGCTCCTGATGCTTGACCTCGAACCCGACAAGACACCCGGTGCCACCCTCCGCCGCATGTTGATGCTGCTGTTGGCGGCCCTGGTGATGGCGTTCGGGATCGCCGCCCGGGCGGACTCGGTCAGGCTCTACGACCAGGTCGGCGTCGAGGGCTCAAGTGTCACACTCGCGCAGGTCGCTTATCTTGATGGCCCTTCGGCCCGTGAGTTCGGGCACGTGGTGTTGGCCTCACTCGATAGCGGCCGCGACGAGTTCACGGTCACTCTTGACACGGTCGAAGCCGCGCTCGATCAGGCCGGCATCAACTGGGGGCTCGTATCTTTACGCGGATTCAATACCTGTCGGGTCATGCGATTGGGCCCCCCGCCGGCTGCGATCCTCGATCGGGGCCAAGCCGTCTCCGCCAATATCGAAACCCCGATCGACTTGGGCTCGACCCTGACCCTCCGCGGCATGCTCGAACAACACCTCGCCGATCACGCCGGGGTCCAGCTCGCCGACCTGCGTATCCGGTTCGCCGACCACGACATCAAGAAGCTGGACATCCCGGCCCTCGGGCGGTCGGTTGAGATCGAACCCCGCGCAGGTAAAACCCTCGGCAGGGTATCGGTCGTGGTCCGCCTCTATGACGCGAAGCGCATCGCCGAGACCCTGCATATCAACGCCCAGGTCCAGCACAAACTCCTGGCGGTCGTCGCCGACGGCCCGATCGCACGCGGTGAAGTGTTCACACGCGACCGCCTGAAAGTACAGGAGTGTGTGGTTGAAGACGACACCCTCATCCCGGTCACCGACCCCGTCACGATCCTCGGGCAGGAGTCGGCTAGTTCCCTGCGCGCCGGGGAGATGGTTTCCATTCAGACCGTCAAGTCGCCGGTCATGGTCAAGCGAGGTGAGCTGGTCGACGTCCGCTGCTTCGTCGGCGGGCTGATTGTTAAAACGGTGGGGCGGGCCGCGGAAAAAGGATCGATCGGCGATCTGATAAGTGTCCGCAACGAATCCAACGGGCAGGATTTCCTCGCCGTCGTCTCCGGCCGGCAACAGGCCGTCGTCACCACGGGCGCTACACGAAGCACCGACGCCTCCACGCCGGCGGGTAACCAGTCACAACAGGGGGCCACGCCTTGAGAGTAATTGTTTTAGGGATCCTCTTTGCCGCCACGCTCTTGTTAGCCGCGCCCTCGACCGGGTTGTTGGCCCAGTCGTCGTCTTTGTATCTGCGTCAGGAACCGAGCGCGTCCTCACAGACCCAAGCTCATGTCCAGAACAACGGCGCACTCTCCCGCGCGATCGTAGCCAACAGCTTCATCGCCGTGCAGATCCCCGAGCCCAGGCAGTACGCCAAGAACGACCTGGTCACGATCATCATCCGCGAATCGTTCAAGACCGACCTCAAGGCCTCCCTGGAGACCGAGAAGGAAATGAAACTCGAAGGCGAGATCGCTGACCTGATCGACCTGGACAAGCTCCTGGAGCTGATCGTCCAGCCCGACAACTTCGCGGAAGGCAACCCCAAGGTCGGCGTTGACATGAGTAATGAGTTTGAAGGCGAGGGCGATTACTCACGATCCGAAAGCATGACCGGCCGACTCACCGCACGGATCGCGGACGTCAAGCCCAACGGCACACTGATCCTCGAAGCCAAGCAGACCATCATCCACGACAAGGAAGAGCTGGCGGTTATTGTCACCGGGACCTGCCGGGCCGCGGACATCACGCTCGACAATACCGTGCTCTCCACCGAGCTGTACGACCTGCACCTGAACAAACAACACAAGGGCGAGCTGAAGAAGTCGACCCGAAAGGGATTTCTGACCAATTTCTTCGAAGCGATATTTAATTTCTAAGACCTACGTAAGTACGGGACGGCTGACAGCGGCCGTGGGTAAGAATCAAAGCATGAAGCGAAGCATGAAACGAAGTAACGTCCAATGGATCACGGGGCTCATGATCGCGGTGGTGTTCGCCGTCGCGCCCGCCGGCGCGGTGCAGGTGCAGGACATCTCCCGGCTCAAGGGCTCGGAGTCCAACAAGATACTGGGGATGGGCCTGGTCGTCGGGCTCAACGGCACGGGGGACGGCGGCAAGTTCCTCCCCGCCATGAGGCCGTTAGCGCAGATGATCGGCCGGTTCGTCGACCCCAACACCATCGCCGCCGAACTCAAAGACGCCAAGAACGTCGCCCTGGTCTCCGTCACCGCCGAGCTGTCCGCCAACGGTGTCCGCGAGGGCGACCGCGTCGATGTCCGTGTCTCTTCGGTCGGCCCGGCTAAGAGCCTCAAGGGCGGCACGCTCTTCATGGTCCCCCTGATGGCGCCCCGGCCAGACACCGAGATGATCTTCGCCTTCGCCGAGGGCTCGGTCAGCATCGAGGACGAAGACAACCCGACCGTCGGCGTCATCTCTCAAGGCGCCTCGCTCACACGCGACATCATGACACAGCACGTCCACAACGGGCAGATCACACTCGTCATCGATGAACAACACGCCTCCTGGCCCGTCGCACGGAACCTCGCACAAAACATCAACGACGAGCTCACCCCCGAGGGCCCGCCGTTGGCACGTGCGATCGATCCGAAAAATGTCACCGTCCAGGTCCCCATGTGGGAGCGCAACGACCCGTCCTTGTTCCTCAGCAAGCTGATGGTCATGTCGTTCCCCGTTTCGCTGATGCCGATCGAGGCCCGCGTGGTGATCAACGAGCGCACCGGCACGATCGTGATGTCAGGCCACGTCGAGATCAGCCCCGTCGTGATCTCCAAGAAAGGCCTGACCATCACCCGGCTAAGCCCCAGCCCCGTACCCGACCCGACCGTCCCGGTCCCGGTTGAAGACCGTTTTGTCGGGCTCGACCCCGCGGACCAGGGCGGTGCCAGACTCGCCGACCTGATCGAAGCCTTCAACCAGCTCAAGGTCGACGCCCAGGACCGCATCGAGATCATCAAGGCCATCGACGACGCAGGCTACCTGCACGCCGAGCTGAGTTTCGAGCAATAATCATGAACGTCCAGGTACTGAACATCCCGACCCCCGCCTCTAGCGAGCTTGCCCAGCCCAAACCCACCGGCGTCCGCTTCGAGCAGGAGCTGCTCGCCGCCAGAGAAGAGGTCGCCACGAAAGATGCCGGCGGGCTCGATCCCGAACGGGCCAAGACCCTGCGCAAGACCGCCGAGCAACTCGTCGCCACCACGTTCATCATGCCCATGCTCGCGAAGATGCGCGAGGACCCCTTCAAGAGCGACCTGTTCCACGGCGGGCAGACCGAGGACGTATTCGGGCAGCGGCTAGACACCATCCTCTCCGAACGGATCGTCTCCAAGGCCGACTTTGAGATCGTCGATGCCGTCTACCGTTCCGTCGCCGAACGTGCGGGGTTGATGCCACGCGGAGACAGCGAGGGGGTGGATACCCATGGCTAACCAGACAGACAAAACAGGCGCCCCTGCCCTGCTCGCCCCGCTCGAACAGACGCTGCGGCAGCAACTGACCCTGCACAGCGAGCTGCTCGAACTGCTCAAGCGCAAGCGCGACGTGCTCCGTGGCAACGACACGAAGGCGGCGATCGATCTCTGCACACTCGAACACGAAAAAGTCCAGAAGATCGCCGAGCTCGAGAAACAGCGGCTGAACCTGGTCGCCGACCTGACCCTGTCGGTCGACCCCCAGGCGCGTGAGCCGATCCGGATGGCCGAACTCGCCGAACAGCTTGGCGAACCGGCGCGAGGCAGGCTGTTGGTGCTACGTCAACAGTTGCTGGAACAAATGAAGGCGGTACACACCGAAACCGGGATCGTCCGCCGCGCCACCGAGACACTCGCCAAGCACATGCACGGGATCGTCCAGACGATCGGCGCGCTGTCCGCGGGCGTCTCGACCTACGGCAGCCGGGGGGCGTTCCCCCAGAGCAACACCGCCGTGAGCACCTTCAGCGCCACCGCGTAACTCAAGGCTAATGGCTAACAGCTAAAGGCTACTGACTCATGGGACTCATCGGTTCATTACAGGTCGGACGCACGGGGCTGCTTGCGTCGCAGTCCGCGCTGCAGGTCGTCGGCCAGAACCTGGCGAACCTCGCAACCGAAGGTTACCACCGCCAGAAGATCACACTCGAGCCCGAACGCTCCCAGGAGATCGGCCCGGGGCTGTTCCTCGGTCGGGGTGTGAAGATCCAATCGATCACGCGCGTCATCGACGAGGCCCTGGAGGCCCGGCTGCGCGGAGCGATCTCCGATCAGTCCGCCTCACAGGTCCAACAGCAACTGCTCGGCCGGATCGAGGCCATCGAAAACGAATTCACCGGGACCGATCTGTCAACCTACCTCGGCGAGTTCTTCAACGCCTTCAGCGAGCTGTCCAACAACCCCCAGGACGTGTCACGACGCACGCTCCTGACCGAGCAGGCCGGAAGCCTCACCGGGTTCATCCGGGACCTGGACAACGAGCTGGGTAAGGCCCAGCTCCAGACGATCAGCCAGACCGATCAGGCCGTCGCGTCGGTCAACGACCTGCTCACACGCATCGCCGAGCTGGACAGGCAGGTCGCCGTGCAGAGCCGCGGCTCCAGCGGGGCACCGGGCCTGCGCGACCAGCGCGACCAACTGCTCACCGAGCTGTCAGAGTTCCTGGATATCTCGACCGTCGAACAGCCCAGCGGCTCGATCGATGTCTTCGTCGGCTCGCTGCCGCTCGTCCTGAATAACCGCAGCCGGGGCGTCGAGCTGCTCAAAGAAACCGTCAACGGCCAGACCGAGACCAAGGTCGTGATCTCCGCGGACAAGAGCCCGCTTGACATCACCTCCGGCGAGTTGGGCGCACTGATCCAGTTCAAAGAGCAGGACATCCAGGACGCGATCGACGCGGTCGATACTCTCGCATCGCAGTTGATCTTCCAGGTCAACCGTATCCACTCGCGTGGCCAGGGCCTGGACCTGGTGGACAGCGTGACCAGCACCCACGCCGTCACCGACCCGACCGTCGCCCTGAACGATCCAGCGACCGACCTGACGATCCTGCCCACGCACGGGTCGTTTCAGATGCACGTCGTGCAGAAGTCGACCGGCCAGGTTATCACCACGACGATCAACATCGATCTGGACGGCGTCAACCCCGCCTTCGACACGACCCTGACCAGCCTCGCCACCGACATCGACACCGCCGCCAACATCACCGCGAGTGTCACGACCGACGGCCGGCTGCAGATCGCTGCCGACACCAGCGACTTCCAGATCAGCTTCAGCGACGACAACTCCGATACGCTTGCGGTCCTGGGGATCAACACGTTCTTCACCGGGACGAATGCGTTCGACATCGAGGTCAACCCGGTGTTGGCGGCCAACCCACGCCTGATCGCCGCCGCCGCCGCCGGTGCCGCGGGGGCCAACCCGGGCAATAACAACAACGCCCTGGAGATCGCCGCCCTGCGCGACATGGGGCTTACCGAGCTGAACGGCCTGAGCCTGTCTCAGCACTGGAGCCGCCACGTCGAAAACTTCGCCGTGCGCCAGGCCCAGGCCCGTCAGCAGTTTCAGGCCGACACCGTTGTCCGCGAGGGGCTCACCACCCAGCAGCAGTCGATCTCCGGCGTGAACGCCGACGAAGAATCTATCGACCTGATCCAGTATCAGCGAGCTTTCCAGGCCAGCGCCAGGCTCCTGACCGTGATCGACGAGATGTTGGAAACACTCATCGCCGCCGTCTGAGGAAAACAAAACAGGACGCGACAAGTCGCGTCGCTTCATAAATAGCCACACAACCACCAACCACACAACCACCAACCACCCCGATCCCTGAACCCTAGACCCTAGACCCCAGACCCAATAATGTCCTCCACCCCTTCAATCACGCGAACAACGTCTCTGATGCAGGGCAACCTGATGCTGTCGCGTCTGCGGCAGACCAATGCGGGCTTGTTCGACATGCAGCGTCAGATCAGCACGGGGAAGAAGCAGTCCGTTCCGTCGGACGACCCGAGCAACGCCAGCGGGATCCTCTTCCTGCGCCAGTCGCTGACCGCGAGGGAGCAGCACGAGGAGAATCTCCAGCACGCCGTCGGGATTCTTAATCACGTCGATCAGGCCCTGGGTGAAGCGACCAGCATCCTCATCGAGTCACAGAGCATCGCGTCGAGCCTGATCCACGCCAGCACCACGGAGCGCGAGGCCGAGGCCCTGGTCATCGACGCTCAGATCAAGGGGATGCTCGACCTGGCAAACCAGCAGTTCGGGGGCGTGTCCTTGTTCGGCGGCAATCAGGGGGCCGCCAGCGGTGGCCGTGTCTTTGAGGACTTCCTGGGCGGCATCCGTTATACCGGGTCCGATGTGAACCTCAGCACCGACTCGGGCGCGATCGAAGAGCACCCGTTCACCAGCAACGGCGTCGAGGCTTTCGGGGCGCTGTCTACGCGGGTGAAGACGCAGGTCGATCTCGATCCCGATTCCTCCATCGTGGCCAAGCTCAGTGACCTCGACGGGGTGTTTAACCAAGGCGTCCGCAGGGGGCCGATCAGCCTGACCGTGGACGGCACGCAGGTCACGGTCGACCTGTCAGACGCCGACACCCTCGGCGACGTCCGGTCCCGGATCAACGGCGCGATTACTGCCATCGACCCCACCGCGGGCGCCATCGCGCTGGGCACGACGGCTTTTGAATTAACCAACACCGCCGGGCACACGATCGTCATCGCCGACATCGGCAACGCCCAGACCGCATCGGACCTGGGTGTCGACCTCGCGGCCACCGCGCCGGGCGGCATCACCGTCTTCGGCGGCGACCTGAATCGACGACTGACCCTGACCACCGCGCTGACCGACCTGGGCCCAACCGTGGACCTCCTCAACGGCCTGACCATCACACAGGGCGAGCAGACACGCACCGCCGACTTCTCCGCCGCCGTGACCATCCAGGACCTCGTCAACGAGATCGATCGACTTGAACTGGGGCTGCGCCTGCAGATCAACGCCGACGCGAACGGCCTGGACCTGATCAGCGAGGTCAGCGGCCTGCGGTTAGCCGTCGGGGAAAACGGCGGGACCACTGCCGCCGACCTGGGCATCCGGACCTACGGCCTGGCGACCGACCTCGACGACTTCCGCGACGGCCTGGGTATCGAGCCGATCACCGCCCAGGACGACTTCCAGATCACGGTCAAGAACGGCATCAACTTCGCTGTCGATGCCTCCGGCCTGGGGACGGTCAATGAACTGATCACCGCGATCGAGACCGCCGCCACCGGGGCCGGGCTCACACTCGGCGTTAACTTCTCCGTCGGCCTGGCGACCACCGGCAACGGCTTGGTCTTCCAGGACAGCACCGGCGGGGCAGGCGGGTTTACCATCACCCGGGTCGGCGAGAGCCTGGTCGCCGACCAGTTGGGCATCCTCAAGGAGGACGGCGCGGCTGCCACCTTCCAGAGCACCGACAACGCGACCGTCCGTGTCGAAAATATTTTTACCCATTTAACAGATTTACGGAATTCTTTGCTCAACGATGACACGCTTGGCATCACACTTGCTGCTAGCAGTCTCGAAGCGGACAACCGCTCGGTCGCCCAGGCCCGCGCCTCCGTCGGCGTGAGGGCACAACGGGTCGAACGCCAGCAACAGCGGTCACAGGACCTAGGACTCATGGAACAGACATTACTCAGCGATTTGCAGGACGCAGACCTCACCGAGGTCATCACGCGATTTACGCAACTGCAGACCGAGTTACAAGCCTCGTTGCAGATCGGAGCGCAAAACCTGCAACTGAGTTTACTCGACTTCTTGCGCTAAGCAGCGCAAGCCTTGCGCGGCCCGGCAGGCTCTTCGGCCAGCCACCGGGCACGAACGACAGACGGCAAGCGCCGTCGACCTGGGCAGGAAGCCCGGGCAGGACATCCAGGACGGACAGGCCGTGTTTGAGGACCGTGGTCATGCTGATCAATACCTCGCGTTTCGGTGAAGTGGACGTAGACCAGACCCGGATCATCACCTTCCCCAAGGGGATGCTCGGGTTCCCCAAGTACAAGCAGTACGTACTGATCGAGGCCGGCGAAGACAGCTACTTCTGGTGGCTTCAGTCGATCGAGATCCCCGACCTGGCGTTCGTCGTCACCGACCCAAGCCTCTTTGTCCCGACCTACAAGGTCCCGCTCAAGCCCGAGCAGATGCAGGAGATGGGCTTGGAATCGCTCCAGGACGCTCAGGTGTTTGTGATCGTCAACAAGCGGGATCAGGTGCTCACCGGGAACCTCCAGGGCCCGCTGGTCATCCACTGCGGCAAACGTGTCGGCGTCCAACTGGTCCTAAGTGACCGGCGGTTCACCACTCGGGTGCCCCTGATCGAGCTGGGGGCCGCGGTCCACGCGGCATCGGCTTGATATACCTCGGCGAGCCCCATCGGTCCGCCGCAGCGAGACGTGCTTTGAACATGAACGCTTACAACAACGACACGGGAACGCCGCAAGGAAGCGGCGCGAACGCGAAACGGCCCAAGGAAGGAGCCCGAACCGATGCTGGTTCTATCGCGTCAACGCGACGAGACGATCATGATCGGCGACGAGATCGAGATCACCGTCGTAGACATACGGGGGGACAAAGTCAGGCTGGGCATCTCAGCCCCCAGACAGGTGCAGGTGCATCGCAAGGAGGTCTACGAGGCCATCCAACGCGAGAACACCGCCGCCACCAGCGTCCAGGTGGACGACCTGAGTGTCGCCGACAAAAACCTGCGCAAGCACAACGGCAAGCCGCCGGGCGCGCAGAATCCATAAATCGAGGAACGAAACCGTCCGCGCGGACACAGGAAGTTTTACGCGCCAGGGCACTCACCCAAACCCGACCCAGATAGACGCCGCCGGCATGACGCCGGGTAGGCAGCCGCGACAATCAAGGAGGATTGTCAATGACACGCATAAACACCAATGTTTCATCCCTGATCGCCCAGCGCAACCTGGCCGCCTCAAACGACAACCTGGGCGTGAGGCTGCAGAGGCTGAGCACCGGCCTGAAGATCAACCGCGGTGCCGACGACCCCGCGGGTCTGATCGTCTCCGAGCGGTTGAGGACCGAGATCTCCGGCGTCTCACAGGCCGTCGATAACATCGAACGCGCCTCCAACGTCATCGCCACCGCGGAAGGGGCCCTTTCGGAAATCAGCGCCCTGCTGATCTCCATGAAGAGCCTGACCATCGAGTCCGCTAACACAGGCGCATTCTCGAAAGAAGAGATCGAGGCCAACCAGCTGCAGATCGACTCGGCGATCGACTCGATCACGCGGATCGCCAACACCACCAGCTTCGCCGGGCTCAAGCTGCTCAACGGCTCGCTGGACTACATCAACCAGGGCCTGACCGCCTCGCAGATCACCGACCTGCGCGTCACCGGCGTCAACTTCGGGACCAACGCGACGCTGCCGGTCACCGTCGAAGTTCTCAACTCCGCCGAGACCGCCTCGCTGTTTATCTCCGCGTCAGACCCCTTGACCCCCGCGACCATCCTGTCCAGTGTCACATTCTCTCTTGCGGGCACACAAGGGGTGGAAGTGTTTGAGTTCGTCTCAGGCACGGCGCTCTCCTCGATCGTGTTCGGGATCAACGCCGTCTCCGACGCCACCGGCGTCTCCGCCGCCGTCCTGAATACCTCCGGCATCCAGCTTAACGGGACCGCGTACGGGTCCGACTCCTTCGTCTCCGTCAAGAAACTCGACGACGGCGATTCGTTCAACACCGTCGATGCGCTTGACGGAACGGTAGTCAACCGCGATGAGGGCGCCGATGTGCTCGCCTTGGTCAACGGCAACCTGGCACTGGGCGATGGCCTGGACGTCACACTCAGGACCACCACACTCGGGCTGGAGTTGACCCTGACATCCGGCGCCGCGCAAACACTCAACACGCCCTACAACTTCACCATCACAGGCGGCGGCGCGACTTATCAGATCGGACCCACCGTCAACACCCAGCAACAGATTGGGTTCGGCATCCAGTCCGTCGCGGCCAACAACCTGGGCAATTCCATCAATGGGTTCCTCAGCTCCGTGAAGTCCGGCGGGGACAACTCCCTGGTCAAGGGCTCGGATGCCGCCGAACAGGCCCGCAGAGCCTCGATCGTCGTTGATAAATCGATCGATCAGGTGTCGGTCCTGCGAGGTCGGCTCGGTGCCTTCGAACGGAACACCCTCCAGACCACGCTGCGGAGTTCGCAGATCGCGGTCGAAAACCTGACCTCCGCGGAGAGCGATGTCCGAGACACCGACTTCGCCGAGGAAACCGCCTTGCTGACACGTGCCCAGATCCTCCAGCAGGCCGGCACGTCCACCCTGGCGATCGCAAACAACTCCGCCTCAAACGTGTTGTCACTACTCGGCTAAATCGCGGCCGCCCTATCGGTGGGGTAGGGCGGCGCGGGTCGAGTGTGAGTCAAAAATCAAGCCCGTGGCTTCATCGCCGCGGGCTTTTGTTTGCTTGACCTGTGGAGGATAGATCGGGCCGCTCTCAATCCTCACATTGGCTTACAATGCCACTTCATAATCCGCCGAGCAGGGGCCCATCGTGCTGTGTGTCGATCAACTCCAAGTCCGTGCCGACCCGTCCAAAGTCCAGGCGCTGTTCACAGGTCTATCGTTTGTAATCAAGCCGGGCGAGGCGGTCGGTCTGAAGGGCCCGTCAGGCTGCGGCAAGACCACGCTCCTGCGATCCATCGCGGGATTGATCGGCCCGGCAAGCGGGGCGGTCACACTCGAAAACAGGACGCCCGCCGAGATCGGTTGGCCGAGCTTCCGACGCCGGGTCAGCCTCGTGCCCCAGCGCCCCGTCGTCTGGGACGGGTCGGTTTGGTCGAACCTGCAAAGGCCCAACGCATTCCGCTCGGCCAGCCACGCCATCGACCCGGACCACGCGGACGGAACCTTGGAACTCGTCGGCCTGGTCGATAAGCTCGGGGAGCAAGCCACGGTTCTATCGGAGGGCGAACGTCAGCGCATCTGCCTGGTGCGTTCCCTGCTGGCCCGACCGGACTTTGTGCTGCTGGACGAACCCACCTCCGCGCTCGACGGCGACGCGGTGAGACGGATCGAAGACCTGTTGATCCGGGAGACGGCCGAGCGCGGCCTGGGCATCCTGGTCGCGACCCACGCCGGTTGGTTTGCCGACCGCTTCTGCACCCGGGTGATCGACCTTTCGGATTACATCCCCGGGCGTCAGGTGGTGGCCGATGCCTGAAGTCACACCCGAACCATTCGTCAGCCACGCGGTCGTGCTGGACGGGCTGGACCTGACGCTCGCCGCCGGCCTGGTCCTGGTCGCGGGGTTAGTCAGCCTGCTTCTGCGGTTGGGCCTGGAAAAACGCCTGGCCATCGCGTCGGTCCGCACGGTCGTACAGCTCTTGTTGCTTGGGTTGGTGCTTCGGTATGTGTTCGAGCCAAGCTCACACTGGCTGCTGGCGGTGATCGTGGCGGTGATGCTCCTGGCCGCAAGCCATTCCGCGGTGCAGCGCTCCGAGAGCCGGTTCCCCGGGCTGACCCTGTTGGCATTGATCAGCCTGGCCGTCAGCGCGATGCTCACCACCGTCGTCGTCACCGGCCTTATCGTCGGTGTCGAACCCTGGTACGAACCCCGATACATGATCCCCCTGCTAGGTATGATCCTGGGCAACGGGCTGACCGGCGTGTCGTTGTGCATCGACCACCTGCTGACCTCGCTGCGTGAAAAACAGGGCCACATCGAGATGGACCTGGCCATGGGCGCGACCCGTTGGGAAGCGGCCCGTGGCCCGCTGCGCGACGCCGTCCGCCGGGGCATGATCCCGATCCTCAACAGCATGTCCGTCGTCGGCATCGTCGCGATCCCTGGGATGATGACCGGCCAGATCCTCGCCGGCGCAGACCCCGCCGAAGCCGCCAAGTACCAGATCGTCGTCATGTTCATGATCGCCGCCGCCACCAGCCTCTGCTGTATCATGATGGCCCTGCTGATCTACCGCCGGATGTTCAATAGCCGCCACCAACTCCGCGCGGAGTCGATCAAGAAGATCAGCGTATAATGCATATACATTACGGGGCCAGCGGCACCGCACTCTCTGGCCCAACGCCTTGTGGTACGATCAAGATTCTTTGATAGGGCTACGCGCGGTCAGGATGTACAACACGCCAACCCATCCGGCTGTCCGAGCCGTGTTTGGATCATATGGATAATGGGTGGGCCGTATGAGCAAGTGGAAAAAATGTTTGCCCTTCGTCTTTCTGATCGGTGTTTCCGGCCTACTGGTTGTCGGTACGCTCAACAACGGTCAAGACTGGGGCGGCGACTTTGCCTCGTACATCATGCAGTCCCAGAGCCTCCTTGCCGGCTCTCCGCAAGAGTTTATCGAGGCCAACCGCTTCACCATCGAGCACACACCGAATACCATCGGGCCCTTGGCCTACCCCTGGGGTTTCCCAACGATGCTGGCACCGGTCTACGCGGCCTTCGGCCCCGACATGATCGCGCTCAAGAGTATCGGGGCGGCCTGCTCTCTGCTGCTGCTGGTGCTACTCGTAGTTGGTTTCCGCAGGCATCACTCGGGCCTGTGGCTGCTATCTCTGGTAGGCCTGTTCGCCTTCAACCCCCCGTTGCTGGTGTACACCAACTGGATTTCCTCCGACCTGCCGTTCATGTTCTTCTCGACGCTGTGCGTGTTATGCATCACGGAATCCGTGGTCGTACGGCGGCGATGGATCTCGCCCGCGGTCGACGGCATCCTTCTCGGCGTTTTAGTTGCCATATGCTGCTTCATCCGAAGCAACGGCGTGCTGCTGTTGGCAACACTCGGCATCACGCATCTGCTCGTCCTGGCTCCGGCCTTATGGCGGCGTCGGCTGGTAAGTGATGCCTCGCTCTCCCACGACACAGGACAGACCACCCCACAGCGATCGAACATCCCCGGACTGTGGATCCACGCATTACCCTACGCCTCCTACCTCGTCGCGACGCTCCTGTGGCGAGTCTTCCTGCCAAGCGGCGACTCGGCACACATGGACCTGCTCAGCCAGATCTCATTGGGCGGTATCAAATACCACTTCTTCTATTACGGAAAGCTGTCCACCCAGTTCTATGACGGGGTGCCTTACCCCTTCCTGATCTACGCATTGAGCTTGCCGCTGATGATCCTGGGCATGATCAAGCGCCGCCGAAGCAGCCACCCCATGGCCGTGTATATCGCACTGACCCTCGTCCTTTATGTCATCTGGCCGGCGACCCAGGCGTTGCGCTACCTGTTCCCCATCCTGCCGTTCTACATCTCGTTCGTGCTCTCGGGGCTCCAGGCGTTGCAGGGCGATGCAACCGGCGTCCGCCCGATACTCCGCCGGGCGATCTGCCTGTCTCCGGTCGTGTTGGTTGTGGCCTGCTTCCTTGTGCAATCGACAAGCAACGCGTATGAGAACCTCAGCCGGAACCGCGACACGCTTGAGGGGCCGTACACCGAGCCATCTTCAGCCATGTTCTCGTTTATCAGGCAAGAGACAGAACCCGGCAGTACACTGATCTTTTTCAAGCCCCGGGTCATGCGGATGATCACCGGCCAAAAGTCGTTTGCCACATACAACGTCGATGAGTTCTGGCGCGCAGATTACCTCGTCGTTTACCGCCCGGCCCACAAGCAACGCATGCCCGAAGATAGCCACCACCTCGAGGAGCGGGGGAACGCGCATCTGGTTTATGAGAACAGTGACTTCTGGGTGTTCCGGCTGACGGGGCTGCGCGAAGGCGAGCCAGTTTCCGATCATTGACCCGCGGGCGTTTGGATGACCGGGGCCGGCAGACCCAGAAAATTCGCCAGCATCCTCGGCCCCTCGACCGTCAGAAAACTCTCGGGGTGGAACTGCACACCCTCGACCGGCGCGTCCCCAAACACACCGGGCTTCGCGCGCAGACCCATGATCTCGCCCTCGTCCGTCCAGGCGCTGACCTCGAAACGCTTATCGTCGAAGCTGTCCTTGCGGATGATCAGGCTGTGGTACCGCGTCGCGATGAAGGGGTTGCTCATCCCCGCGAAGATCGTCTTCCCGTCGTGATGGATCGGCGAGGTCTTGCCGTGCATCAGCTTGTCGTTCCGCTCGACCACCATCCCGAACCGATGCCCGATCGACTGGTGCCCAAGGCACACCCCCATCAAAGGCACCTTCCCCGCGAACGCCTCGATCACATCACAACTCACCCCCGCCTCCTTAGGCGTGCAAGGCCCCGGCGAAACAATCACGTGGTCCGGCTTCATCGCCAGCGATTCCTCGGCCGTGACCTTGTCGTTCCGGATCACCCGCAAGTCCAACGAAGCATCCAACTCCCCGATCCGCTGGACCAGGTTGTAGGTGAAG
>JAJDCV010000044.1 GCA_029260675.1 Phycisphaeraceae bacterium | reverse complement strand
GCAGCAGTTCGCGCACCCGGCGGTGATCATGATCCTCTCGCCGGAGGGCAAGGTCACCCGCTATCTGTCCGGGGTGAATTATGACCCGCAGACGCTTCGGCTGTCGCTGGTCGAGGCGTCGGAGGGGAAGGTCGGTTCGCTGGTGGACCAGTTCCTGCTGACCTGCCTGCACTACGACCCGAGCCTGGGCACGTACTCGGCGACGGCGATGGGGATCATGCGGATCGCCGGGGGGTTGACGATCGCTGTGCTGGTGATCGTGATCGGTGGTTTTTTGTGGCGGGATCACCGCCGACGGGTCCGTAACGCAACACAAACCGCCGCGCACACCGCGGCACAGGGCTAGACGCCTTAAGGAACAGGAACGCGGATGCTGGCGATCCTCGCACAAGCCGACAAGACCTTCTTCCTCCCGCCCGCGCGGTCGACCGTGGCCGGTTTGCACGACGGGCTCTACAACTTCGTGTTGTGGATGAGTGTGATCTGGCTGGTCCTGATCGCGGGGCTGATGGTCTATTTTGTCATCAAGTACCGGCGAAAGAGCCCCAACGACAAGCCGGTGGGCCCGACCCACTCGACCGCGATCGAGCTGGGCTGGACGTTGCCGCCGTTGATCCTGGTGATGGTTATTTTCGTCTGGGGCTTCCGCGGGTTCCTGCAGATGAACCAGGCCCCTAACGGGGCGTACCAGGTGATCGTCAGCGCCAGCAAATGGAACTGGGCGTTCACGTATGGCAGGGGCGAGAAGGACAGCGTCCTGCACGTCCCGGTGGATACCCCGATCAGCCTGGTGCTGACCTCCAGCGACGTGATCCACAGCTTCTACGTCCCCGAATTCCGGATCAAGAGGGACGTGGTCCCCGGGCGATACAACAAGACCTGGTTCCAGGCGACCGAGATTGGCGAATACAACCTCTTCTGCGCCGAGTACTGCGGTCAGCAGCACTCGCAGATGATCACGAAGGTGGTCGTCGAATCGAGAGATGACTTCCTGGCGTACCTCGAAGAGCGGGGCAAGTGGTGGGAAGGCAAGAGCCCCGTCGAGGTCGGTCAGACGGTGTGGAACGACAACGGCTGCAAGCAGTGCCACTCCGTGGAAGATGCGGACGGGACCGGTCCGAAGTGGAACGACGTGTTCGGCGCGGAGCGTAAGTTCGCCGACGGCACGACCCGTATCGCGGACGAGGATTACATCCGTGATTCGATCCTGAACCCAGGCAAGAACGTGGTGCAGGGCTTCGATAACGTCATGCCGACCTCCCAGGGCCAGATCAAGGACCCCGAGATCACCGGCGTGATCGAGTATCTCAAGTCGATCAGCAAGAACTTCGACGGGCAGTTGCTGGAGCCGTTCCCGGTGACGGTGCCGGCGGAAGATGGCGGAACCCCCGGGGCGCAAGAGTAGAAACAAAGACACACAGCCCCCGGTAACCCGGCGGGCACCCGTGGGTTTTGCGAAACGAGGATACGAACGATGTCGGTCATACAAGACCCGGTCAACGCAGGCGTCACCAGTGGGCAACAAGAGCCCGGCGGGACGAACTACATCAACCACAGCAAGGGCGCCTTGTCCTGGCTGCTGACGCTGGACCACAAGCGTATCGGGCTGATGTACATGGTGATGGTGCTCGCGGCGTTCCTCCTAGGCGGATCGTTCGCGGTGGCGCTGCGGACGCTGCTGTTTCTGCGTGCCGCGCCTGACGTTGCGCCGATGACGCCGGCGTCGCAGGACCTGTACAACCAGTTCTTCACGCTGCACGGTGCGATCCTGGTGTTCATGTTCATCATCCCGGCGGTCCCGGCGATCCTGGGGAACATGATTTTGCCGTTGATGCTGGGGGCCAAGGACGTGGCGTTCCCCCGGCTGAACCTTTTGAGCTGGTACTGCTACATGGCCGGCGGTGGGTTTTTCCTGTACGTGCTGCTCAGCGGCGGGCTGGACACCGGCTGGACGTTCTACACGCCGTACTCGACGTCGACGAACACCTCGGTCGCGGCGGCGACGCTGGGGGCGTTTGTTCTGGGGTTCAGCTCGATCCTCACCGGATTGAACTTCATCGCGACGATCCACATGCTCCGCCCGCCTGGGATGGGCTGGTTCCAGATGCCCCTGTTCCTGTGGGCGCTATATGCAACGAGTGTGATCCAGGTGCTGGCGACCCCGGTGCTGGCGATCACGCTGCTGCTGCTGTTCGCCGAGCGCGTGCTGCACGTGGGGATCTTCGACCCGGCGCTGGGCGGCGACCCGGTGCTGTTCCAGCACTTCTTCTGGTTCTACTCGCACCCGGCGGTGTACATCATGATCCTCCCGGCGATGGGCATCATCAGCGAGCTGATGGCCACGTTCTGCCGGCGTCAGATCTTCGGGTACAGCTTCATCGCGTTCAGCTCCATCGCCATCGCCCTGCTGGGCTTTTTGGTCTGGGGCCACCACATGTACACCACGCAGAGCGCGATGGCCAACGCGGTCTTCAGCCTGATCACCTTCTCCGTGGCGATCCCGTCGGCGATCAAGGTCTTCAACTGGCTGGCGACGATGTACAAGGGCAGCATCAGCCTCGCCACCCCGATGCTGTATTCGCTGGCGTTCATCTGGCTGTTCACCATCGGCGGGCTCACCGGCGTGTTCCTGGGGTCGTTGTCCCTGGACATCATGGCCCACGACACCACCTTCGTCGTCGCCCACTTCCACTCCGTCATGGTCGGTTCGATGCTGACCGCGTTCCTGGGCGGGATGTACTACTGGTGGCCGAAGATGTTCGGGAAGATGTATAACGAGACGGTGGCGAAGGTCGCCTGGTTCCTGATTTTTATTGGGTTCAACCTGACGTTCTTCGTGCTGTTCGTCGCCGGCAGCCAGGGGATGCCCCGGCGGTACGCCGACTTCCTCCCGGAGTTCGCCATCTATCACAAGATCTCGACGGTCGGGTCGTACGTGTTGGCGATCGGGTTGTTCCTGGTGCTGTACAACTGGATCCACTCGCTGCTCGCCGGGCGTAAGGCCCCGCAGAATCCTTGGGGCGGGAACACCCTTGAGTGGCACACCTCAAGCCCGCCGCCGCACGAGAACTTCATCGAGGAGCCCTTCGTCTCCGAGCCCTACCAGATGCACGCCTGGGACTACGACGAATCGATCGACGGTTATGTCTTTAACCGGGCGCGTGCGGAGGAACTCGAGAAGCAGGGCCACCACTGACTTGATAGACCATCGGGCACATCGGGCACGCCCGGTGATGGGATATGACCGCCTATGAGCAGCGAACACGAACAATCAAACCACGCCGCAAACGGTGACCACCACCACCCGGCGCATCTGGCACACCACTTCGAGACCCCAGAGCAGCAGTTCGAGTCCGGGAAGCTTGGGATGTGGGTCTTCCTGGCGACCGAGATCCTGATGTTCGGCGGGCTGTTCTGCGCCTACGCCATCTACCGCGGCAACCACCAGGACGTGTTCCTTTACGGGTACGGGGCGCTGGACAAGATGTGGGGCGCGACCAACACGGTCGTCCTGCTCGCCAGTTCCTTGACGATGGCCTGGGGCGTCCGCGCCGCGCAGAAGGGTCAGCAGAAGCTGCTGGTTGCCATGCTGATCGCGACCTTCATGGGCGGCGTCGGGTTCATGTGCATCAAGGGCGTTGAGTACCAACAGAAGTGGAAGCACAACTTGTTCCCCGGGACGATGAACGCTTTTTATTACGAGGGCGGGCAAGCTAAGTATCCAGAAAAACTCAAGCACGCGATCGAGTTTATCGACGGTCGTAACTCGGGCGGTGAGGCCAGCGGCGGTGGGGGGCACGCCCCAGCGGGTCACGAATCCACAGACGATTCCAAGCCGGTCGAACACAGCGACACCGTCGAGGCTGATTCTGCGTCGCCAGTTATCATCCCCGCGGTGTTCGGGGCACCGGCCGACGTTTCCACGATCAAGCCACCCGCAAACCCCACCGAGCAGGGCGTACTGGATAGCGCGATCGATCAGGCCGGCGATGGCTCGACGCCCAGCGCCGCTCACACACAGATCCTCTGGAACGACCTCAGCGGTGCCGAGCAAAAGAAAGTCCACCTGTTCTTTGGGATCTACTTCATGATGACCGGGCTGCACGGCCTGCACGTCCTGATCGGGATGGTCTTGATCGCCTGGCTGACCTTCAAGGCCTTCAAGGGGCAATTCAGCAAGGACTATTTTGCCCCCGTGGACATCGGCGGCCTTTACTGGCACCTGGTGGACCTGATCTGGATCTTCTTGTTCCCTCTGCTTTACCTGATTCATTAGGTGAGCCGTTAGCTTTAAGCCATTAGCCGTTAGCACAGACATACAATCTTCCCGATACCCGAGCCACCGACATGAGCGATGCACACACACACGACGGCCACGACCACGGGATCGGGCACGTCAGCCCCGTCTGGATGCTGCTGGGCGTGTTCGCCCTGCTGATCTTCTTTACGGTGTTGACTGTTGCGGTGACGTACGTCGATCTGGGCTCGGCGAATATCTGGATCGCGCTGGCCGTCGCCGTGGTCAAGGGGGCCCTGGTCGGGCTGTACTTCATGCACCTGCGCTACGACTCGCCCTTTAACAGCCTGATCCTGGTCACCGCGTTCCTGTTTCTGGCGGTCTTTATCGGGATCGCGTTGATGGACACCGGCGAGTACCAGCAGAACATCCCGCCCCCGGCCACCGTCCGCCCGGTAGCCGGCTGATACGATAAGTTGCATCAAACTCAACGACAGCCCGTGCTTTTCTGACGCGCGGTTGTTGAACACGGGTTGATACGATGCCCCCCTTGATGTGTATCAACTATGAGCACCCCGCCATCCCATAAACGAGGCTTCTTCGAGGATCGGCACACCCACCTGCCGCAAGGCACGGGCGCGCTTGGGATGTGGCTGTTCCTCACGGCGTTGGGCATCCTCTTCGCCTCGTCTCTTTGCGCCTACCTGGTTATCCGCCTGATGACGCTCGAAGACGTGACGGACCCGGTGACCGGCGAGGTGGTACGACAGGCCGGGCCGGCGCTTGGGTCGATCCCGATGCCTTGGGGGTTGTGGGTTTCGACCGCTGTCATACTCGCGTCCAGTTTCACGATCCACCTGGCGCTGCGGGCGATCCGGCAGGAGCATCAGGCCGTGTTCCGCCGATGTCTTTTGGTGACCTCGGCCCTGGCGGCCTTGTTCCTGGTGATCCAGATCCCCAGCCTGATCGCGCTGCTTCGAGAGCACCTGGCGTACCGCGAACAGTTAAGCACCGACGCCAGCCTCGGGCTGATGCCCTACGGCATGGTGTTTTTCCTGATCCTGATCCACGCCCTGCACCTGATCGGCGGGGTCATCCCCCTGGGCGTGGTCACCCATCACGCCTGGCGGAACCACTACGACCACGAATCGCACAACCCCGTCCGCTACATCGCGATGTACTGGCACTTCCTGGACATCGTCTGGCTGTGCCTCTTCGCGGGGCTGTTGCTGATCGGGTAGTAAGCAATCCGTCATACCTATAACCGCGAGCGCTGGCGAGGTACGACGATTTGGGGGGTGCAATCTTGTAGACTTACGCGTAAATCGGGCGTATTTTTTTGTGGCAGAACGTGTTTTATGGCCGGGTCTTAAAACCTAGTCACGTAAGGCCTAACGTTTAACTTTGTCTGTTGATGCCGATCGTATACGGCTCGTGGCTCACAAATGTCTGGTAACCGCCACACGGCCGGTTTACAATGGCCCTATATCACATCGGGCGGGTGGGCGAGAAGGTTCACTGCCACATACTTTGCACGTCCGTAAGCTCCGGTTCCCCACCGGGATGTTGATGACGCGCGTTTATAGCAAAGGAGGCCCAAGCACCCAGAGACACAACCAGCGTTTTCGGTTCATTTCGTTTCTCATTTTAAGGGAGGTGGAAGTGATGACGAAAGCAAGTCTTCAAGTACGTTTGCTGGCATGGACAGTGTTCGTTCTGGGGGCGGGGGTTTGTGTCCAACCGGTGTTTGCGGTCCTGACGGGCGATCCGATCGTTCACGAGACATCGGCGCCGTTCCTAAGCCCACCCGACGTGTTCACCGGCCCGGGTGTACCGGTCGCGCCGATGGCTGGGCCGTTGATCGTCGACATCAGCACGTCGACGATTGTGCCGGGCGCCGAGTACTGGGTGACGTATGACTTCGGGCTGCCGGTAGGGATGTTTCCAACACCCGGCCCGGGGTTTATTGAGACACACGACCTGGAGTGGGTCGGCGTGCCCGGCGCGCTGCCGCCGGTGATCAAGTTCTGGGGCATCGGAGGCGCGATCCCGGCGTTTGCCGGCCCGTCGTTCCTGCCGGTCAGCCCGATCGACGTCGAGCCTTCGGGCGGCGGGTTTACGGTCGGGGTATTGATCACTGACACCGCGATACTTGGCTCGGGTGACGGGTACCTGATCCAGATCGGCGACCCGCACGGCCCGGGCGGCGGCGCGTTGCCCCCGCCGCCGGGATACTCGTTCCTCGATGAGATCATTATCCCAGAGCCCGCGACGCTCGCGCTCTTGTCGATGGGGGTGGTGGCGATGCTGCGGCGACGCGGGTAGCCGAGCTCTTATTACAACCCGGAGACTTCCGAACAGGCCCTCGCATGGATCCGCGGGGGCTTGTTTTTTGTGCGTGTCAGCCTTACGCGGGTTGATGGCACTGAGATGTGCGCCTATGGTCGTGTCAAGGTACCAGGCTAGACCAGGCCGAAATTTGATCGTAAACCTGTGAGTGAGGGTTTCAAAACCACCGTCAACCCCGCCACCCCCGGCGACGGGGCGCTGCGAGACGCTGGGGCGTCCAACGCCCGGCTTGTGCTGCGCCTGTTCAAGATGGGCTGGTCTTACAGGATGCCCGCGGTCGGCGTGATAGGCCTGCAGTTCGTGTTGCTGGCGCTCGCGCTGTCAGGCCTGGGGCTGACGGGATTAGGCATCGACGTGATCCGCAAGGGGCTGGACCCCAAAGTCGCCGACCCGGTGTTTCCGTTTGGGGTGGCGCCGCCGGGGCACTGGTCGGCGATGCAGACGGTCTGGGTGGTCGCCGGCGCAGTCCTCGGCATCGCGGCCGTGAGATTCTTCCTGGACAAGACGTCTCGGGTCGCCAAGGCGATCCTGGTCCTGCGGATCATCGTGGATCTGCGTGCCAGGGTCTACAACAAGATGCAGCGGCTGAGTTTCAGCTTCTTCGACGCCAACGCCTCGGGCTCGATCATCAACCGCGTCACCTCGGACGTGCAAGCGGTGCGGATGTTTGTTGATGGCGTGCTGATCGAGGTGCTGATGCTGGTGATCTCGCTGTTCTTCTTCGTGGGGTACATGCTCAGCATCCACGTCTGGCTGACGGTCTGGTGCCTGGCGACCACACCGTTGTTGTGGCTGCTGACCTGGCGTTTTTCCAGGGTTGTCAGGCCTGCGTATCGGACGAACCGGGAGCTGTTCGACACCGCCGTGCTTCGGCTCTCCGAAAACGTGCAGGGGGTACACGTCGTCAAGGGTTTCTCGCGCCAGCCCGAGGAGATCGAGAAATTCCGCCTCGCCAACTCGGCGGTGCGAGATCAAAAGCGGTGGATTTTCTGGCGGGTGTCGACGTTCGTGCCGTTGATCGGGTTCCTGCCGCAGATCAACCTGGTGGTGCTGATGGTGTACGGGGGGAATCTGTTTATGAGCGACCCGGGTTTCAGGATCGGCAGCGGTTTCTTTGTTTTTGCCGGGCTTTTACAGCAGTTCTCGACACAGGTCGGGAGTATCGCGGTGATCGCCAACAGCGTGCAGCAGAGCCTGACCGGCGCGCAGCGTGTGTTCGAGGTGCTGGACGCGCCCGCTCATGTGGAGAGCCCGCCCAACGCGCTGCCTTTGCCGCGTGCGCGGGGGGAGGTCTGCCTGGAGTGCGTGACGTTCGGGTATCAGACGGGCGATCCGGCGGTTTCGGGCGTCAACATCCAGGCCAAGCCGGGCCAGACCGTTGCGGTCCTGGGCGCGACCGGTGCCGGAAAGAGCACGCTGCTTAGCCTGATCCCAAGGTTCTACGACCCCCAACAGGGCCGGGTGCTGATCGACGGGAAGGACGTGCGCGGGTACGACCTGGACGACCTTCGCCGCAACATCGGGCTGGTCTTCCAAGAGAGCTTCCTGTTCAGCAACACGGTCGCGGCGAACATCGCGTTTGGCCATCCCGAGGCGACGCGCGAGCAGATCGAGCGGGCTGCGCATATCGCCTCGGCGCACGGTTTCATCATGGAACTGGAGCACGGGTACGACACCGTGCTGGGCGAGGGCGGGTCGAACCTGTCCGGCGGGCAGCGCCAGCGCCTGGCGATCGCGCGCGCGGTGCTGCTCGAGCCGGCGATTCTTTTACTCGATGATCCGACCGCGGCGATCGACCCGCAGACCGAGCAGGAGATCCTCGACGCGATGAACAGCGCGATGTCCGGCCGGACCACGTTCGTTGTCGCGCACCGCTTAAGCACGCTTCGGCGGGCGGACAAGGTGATCGTCCTGGAGCAGGGCCGGGTCGTGCAGACCGGCACACACGACGAACTCATGGACGCGCACGGCCACTACCGTCACGCGGCGAATCTGCAGACCGCCGACCACGAGAGCAAGCGCTTGTTGGGGATACACACCGACGGGCAGGGGGGTGGGGCGTGAATCAGGCCACCACTCCCAAGACCCTGACGCATGTTGTCCGTGGCGACCGCGAGGCGGACAAACGTCCGCTGGATATGGCGCTGGTCCGCCGGGTGCTTGGGTTGACACGGCCCCACCGCAGGACACGGGGCTGGCTGTTCCTGATGGTTGCGATCCGTGCGATCCAGATGCCCGCGATGGGTTGGGTCATGGCGGCGGCGATCAACGGCCCGATCACACGGGGGGATTCGGCCGGGACGCTGCGGGTGGCGGTCTGGTTCGCGATCCTGGCGGCGTCCACCGCGGCCGTGTTCCATGTACGGATGCGGCTTGGCCTGGAGCTGGGCGAGGCGGTCGTGTACGAGCTGCGTAGCCGGATCTTCGAGCACCTCCAACGGATGCCGATGCGGTTTTACAACCAGACCAAGCTGGGCAGGATCATCAGCCGGATGACCTCCGACGCCGAGGCGATCCGCGCGGGTGTTCAGGACGTGCTGTTCGTCTCGCTAGTGCAGGGCGGGCAGATGCTGTTCGCCGCGGCGGTCATGCTGTATTACGACTGGGTGTTGTTCTTGGTGGTGCTGGCGATGGCGCCGGTGCTGTTGTTGATCAGTAACTATTTCCGTCACCGTCTGAGTCAGGCCTGGCGTAACATCCAGGAGAGCTTCAGCCGGGTGACCGCGACGCTGGCCGAGTCGGTGACGGGGATCCGCGTGACCCAGGGTTTTGTTCGTGAAGACGTCAACGCGGAGATGTTCCACGACCTGGTCGCCGACCACGCCGGGTACAACCTCCGCGCCGACAAGCTGGTGGGCGTGTTCCTGCCGTTGATCGAGCTGAACAACCAGTTATTTATCGCGGTGCTGCTGGTGCTGGGTGGGTACAAGGTGCTGGTCGGCCTGCCGATCGGCGGGGGGTCGGCGCAGGAGCAGTTCGCGGCGATGTGGGTGTTTTTCTTCATGGTGCCCAGCTTCTTCGGGCCCCTGACGATGATCGGGCGGATGTACAACATGGCCCTGACCGCGATGGCCGGGGCCGAGCGTGTCTTTGCGCTGCTCGACAGCGAGCCGGAGCAGCTCGACGATGCCGACGCGGTCGACCCGCCGCAGATCCGGGGCCGGGTCGAGTTCAATGACGTGGGCTTCGAGTACGTGAAGGACACGCCGGTGCTGCACGGCGTCAGCTTCGTCGCCGAGCCCGGGCAGACCGTGGCGCTGGTCGGTCACACCGGCAGCGGCAAGAGCACGATCACCAGCCTGATCGCCAAGTTCTACCTGCCTACGCGGGGCAGGCTCCTGATCGATGGCACGGACATCCGAAAGATCCGAGGGCGAGGATTGACCCGGCAGATCGGGATCGTCTTGCAGCAGAATTTCCTGTTTACCGGGTCCGTGATGGACAACATCCGGATCGGGCACGGCGGCGCGACGGATGAGGATGTGTACGCCGCGGCGAGGAAGCTTGATTGCCTGGACCTCTTCGAGTCGCTGCCGCAGGGCCTGCACACCCAGGTCGGGGAGCGCGGCGGGAACCTGTCGTTGGGCCAGCGGCAGTTGGTGTGCTTCACCCGGGCGATGCTCGCGGACCCGCGGATCCTGATCCTGGACGAAGCGACGTCGAGTGTCGACACCATGACCGAGGCGCGGATCCAAAAGGCGCTGGCGAAGCTGCTACGGGGTCGGACAAGCTTTGTGGTTGCGCATCGGCTGAGCACCGTCCGTCACGCCGATCTGGTTCTCGTGCTGGACCAGGGCCAGATCATCGAACGCGGCACGCACAACGAGCTGCTCGCCCACGGCGGGTCCTACGCCAACCTGTACCGCCAGTTCATACACGCCTCCGAAGCATAAGTTGATACTCGGTATCGTTTGCCAGCCGGGTCGACCGGTTCTGTGCGGGCTGAGACGCACATGTGACGGGTTCCGTGGAGCCGAGTCCGATTGGGCGCGGGGAATCAAGGAGGGGGTTTTCCCATGGATTGCTCAAGATGCTCTTGCGGCCCGGGGAGCCTTGGTTATGCTGAGCGTCGTAGTTCCCCGCGCGGCCGCGTCCGTGGCCGCCATCAAGCCCACCGTATTCCTTTAAGGAGTGACAGCTATGAACGATCGGATGCAATGCATGCGCCTCGGACTTGTCGCGTTGGTCGGTGTTGTGATCGTGTTGGGGGGTTGGCTGACAACCGGCCCCGTGGTACGTGCGGACGAGAGTGAACACGAAGATGCCCCGGACCTTAAAGTCCTGGCCGAGCGGATCGCGGATACCCAGATCTCTCTGGTCAAGGCCATCAAGGCCGCCGAGAAAGCGACCGGCGGCGTGGCCGTCGTGGCCGAATACGAGTTGGAAGATGATGAGGATGAGGTTGGTCTGGAGATCGAGGTGCTCGTGCTGCTAGACCAGAAACTTATCGAGGTCGATTTCGACGCCATGACCGGGAAGATGTCGGTTGAAAATGACGACGATGATGACGACGACGAAGAGGATGACGATTAATTCACGTCACCTCTGAGTTTGAAGCTCTCGATTAATCCATCGGCCCCGGTCGCGCGTTCACCGCCGGGGCTGTTTTACTTTGAGGGGTGGTGGCACAAACACGGCCTGCCGTCAGCCAGCACGCCGGTCGATCACCGCCCGCCATTCAGTGAAGCGACCACCTCGTCGACGGTCGTCACCACCTTGTACAGCTCGCGGTGCTTGGGTTTGGCGAAGTTGTTTTCGATAAAGTGATCGAACAGATCGACCAGCGGGTCGTAGAACCCGTGGCAGTTGAGGATGACGATCGGGCGGTCCTGGTATTTCAGGACTTTCAGGACCAGGACCTCGGCGAGTTCTTCGAGCGTGCCGAACCCGCCGGGGAGGATGACGAAGGCGTCGCCACGGGTGAACATCAGGGTCTTGCGTTCGCTCATGGTCTCGGTGACGATCAGTTCGTCGGCGCGGTGGTAGGCGATCTCGGCGGTCTTGAGCGATTCGGGGATCACGCCGACGACCTTGCCGCCGTGTTCGTGGCAGGCCCGTGCGACCTCGCCCATGAGCCCGACGCTGCCCCCGCCGTAGATCAGCGTGTCGCCGCGCTGCCCGATCGCGTGGCCAAGGTCCCGGGCGACCTGGAAAAACCGGCGGTCGATGGTGTCGCTGGACGAACAATAAACACAGACGTTGATTGGCATAGTGCCGCGTTTATACCTTAGGAGCCGGAATTGAGCGATACGAAGCCAAGCCCCAAGCGTTCCACACGGGTGACCGTGCTGTTGGGCATGGCGTGTGTGGTGTTGGCGGCGGCGACGTTGGCGGGTCGGCTTGGGCGGTTCTGGTGGGTGATGGACCTGTGTTCGCACTTCGCGGTGTATCTGGCGGTGGGTTCAGCGGGGCTGTGCGTGGCGGCGGTGTTGCTGAGGCGTTGGGTCTGGGCCGGTTTGGCGGTGGGGGTGCTGGCGGTCAATGGGGTATTGATCCTGCCCATATTTACTTCTGTGGCCGCGTCCGCCCCCGAGGGGTCGGCGGTGCTGACGCTGGCAGAGGTCAACGTGCTGCACATGAACCGCGACCGTACGCGGGTTGGTGATTATTTGCGTCGATGCGGCGCGGACATCGTGGTCGTACAGGAGGTCGAGCCCTGGTGGGACACCGCGCTGCGCGAGATGGACATCCCGTACCGGGTGGCGGAGTCCCGGCCCGGGCAGGGGTCGTTTGGGATCGCACTGCTGGTGCACCAATCGTTGGGCGATGATGCCACGATCACGTTGCAAAGCACACGTGTGTTTGACTTCGCCGACGGATTTGTTGGAGAAGAACGTCCTGCGATTCAAGCGACTTTATCCTTGTCCGGCCAACGGGTCAGGTTGCTGAGCGTCCACCCGCCCCCGCCGGTGTCGGCCCGGCACGCGGCCCTACGCGACTCGATCCTGCGCCGCGCCAAAAAATGGGCGGATGAACAGACCGACCCGCACATCGTGATCGGGGATCTGAACACCACGCCCTGGTCGTACGCCTTCTCGATCCTGACCGGTGACGGGAAACTCATCAGCACGCTGGATGGACGGGGCAACCAGGGCACCTGGCCGACTCACCTGCCGATGCCCTGGCTGCTGCCGATCGACCACTGCCTGGTCAGCGAGGAGTGGGCCTGTCTGGATCGTCGGATAGGCCAGGCAACCGGGTCGGACCACCTGCCCCTGATGGTCACACTGGCGATCGAGCCCGCGTCCTCGGACGACACGCCCGGCACGGTTTCTGACAGGAGCGGATCACCGGGAGAGGATATCCCGGCCCAACCGGCTACAATACACCGATGAGCGAACCAGCCCACGACAAGCGGATCACCCTCCGCGACCTGCGCCGCTGGGCGAAGGGCGGCGAACCATTCGCGATGCTCACCTGCTACGACGCGACCACGGCCAGGTGGCTGTACCGCGGGGGGCTGCGGACGATGCTGGTCGGTGATACCGCGGCCCAGTTCATCCTCGGGCACGACTCGACGCTGCCGGCCCCGATGCCGTTCATGTTGGAGATCACCAAGGCGGTACGTCGTGGCGCGCCCAAGGCGCTGATCGTGGCGGACATGCCATTTGGCAGCTATCAGTGCGGCGCCGATGAGGCGATGCAGCACGCGGTGGCTTTTATGAAGGACGGCGGGGCGGACCTGGTGAAGCTTGAGGTCGACGAGACCCACGCGGCGCTGGTCGAGCGGATGAGTCACGCGGGCGTGCCGGTGGTGGCGCACCTGGGTTCCCGCCCGCAGCAGGTCCGTGCGACCGGGGGGTACAAGGCGGCCGGGCGCTCGCCGCGCGAAGCGGAGCTGATAGTTGATACCGCCGAGTTGATGATCGCGCGGGGTGCGTCTGCGTTGCTGCTGGAGGCGGTGCCCGATGAGGTGTCCAAGCGCGTGGTCCAGATCGCCCGGGGCCGAGACGACGGCGAGCCGGTCCCTGTGATCGGCTGTGGGGCCGGTCCGGCGTGCCACGGGCATGTGGTGGTGCTGCACGACCTGTTGAAGCTATCGGACTGGCAGCCGCCGTTCGCGCCCCCGGCGATCGACGTGGGCAGCCAGATCCAGACCGCCGCCGCCGCCTGGGTGCGGGCGGTGTCTCGCGGGGAGTACCAGCGTGACGGCGGGGCGTACCACCTGAACCCGCCCAAGGCCCCCGAGACGCCCCCCAAAGCTCCCCGGTCAGGCGAACCGACCCGTCCGGGCGTCGTATAACTCTCCGAGCCGGGGCCCGTCGGTCGATATCGTATGGGGTGCCTCACATGGAGCCCGGACGACCGACTTTTGACCCGGCTCACCAGACACCCAACCCACCACGCATCAAAGACCGAATAGAGGAGTTCACGATGTCCCGAATCCGCTGGTATGGCCCGACTATCGTCCTGCTGTTGACCGTCCTGCTTGTCATGATCCTCGGGCCCGGGGTCGCCAGGCAGATCGCCCACAGCCACAAGATGGCCCGCGTCCAGTTCATCGGCGAGTCCCTGACAGACAGCAAGTTCCTCGCCGAGCTGAGCAACTCATTCCGGGACGTCTCGCAGGTCGTCGAGCCCAGCGTCGTCGCCATCCAGGTCCTGGCACGCACCGACGCCAACCCCCACGACGCCGTCCGCCGATTCTTCGGGCCGGGCAAGACCCCCGACGACCTGCTGGAGCAGTTCGGAGATCGCAAGCCAGGCGAGGACCGGTACGACCGGTACCAGCCCCCCCGGCCGATCGGCTCGGGTTCCGGATGGGTCTACCGCTACCTGGACCCGGACAACCCCGGCGGCTCCCAGGACTACATCATCACCAACAACCACGTCGTGCGGAACGCCGACCAGATCAAGGTCCGTTTCCACGACGGCGCGGAATACGAAGCCAAGGTTCTGAATACAGACGAACGGACCGATATCGCGGTGCTCACCGTCGACGCGACACACCTGGTGCCGACCCGGATCGCCAAGGAAGACGTCCAGCAGGGTGACATCGTCTTCGCCTTCGGTTCGCCGTTGAGCTTCGACTTTTCCATGAGCCAGGGCATCATCTCCGCGACCGGGCGGGAGCTTGGCATCATCAACGTCAAGGGCGGCGGCTACGAGAACTTCATCCAGACCGACGCCATGATCAACCCCGGCAACTCCGGCGGGCCCCTGACCAACATCTACGGCGAGGTC